>NZ_JBSFUU010000023.1:0-123145 GCF_053591955.1 Streptomyces sp. NPDC002845
GACGTCGCCAAACTCATGCCCGTCGCCTACGTCGTCGCCGGAGTCTTCATCTGCTTCACCCTCCTGGTACTCATCGCCGACGTAGTGAACCCGGTCAAGATCAGCTAGCCGAGCGGTTTCCCTTCGGAGCCACCAAAGCCCCGCCCTGATCAAGTAATTCGACGAAACCTTCCGTGAGACGGAAGAAGCATTGCGGCCCTGTGACGCCCTTGGGCGGGCCCGGCGCAACGCAAGGGCACCGTCGCGAAGCGCACATCCCAGTTCTCACCCGGCGTCCGAATGGATACGACGACATCCAGACTGCCGGCCTCCACCAGGGCGGCCTTCGTAGGGACTGGTCTCAGAGAGCTCCAGACCGAAGCCCAGCTCTGCGCTCCGGCCGAGGGCGGGCAGCACACAGCCCGCCATCACGGAGGGGAAGGCGCCCAGCTCGACGGAGCGCCGCCTGTTGCGTGTTCCCCCTTCGCGTCAACGGCGTGATGCCAACGCGCGGGGCGGCGAACGCCGGAGGGCATCGTCGGAGTCTGCTGCGGCAGCTCACGGGTCCCGGAACGCGGTGCCGCCAGGCCTACGCAGGCTTTGGACCCCAGGCGCCGGGCCGCTGGAGCACTGGTGTTGTGGCCGCTGTTGAGCCCTGGGCTTCGCGTTCGGCCTGGGCAGCCGGCTGGACCGTGACGACGAGGTCGGCGCGGGACCGGCCGCGGGCCACCACCTCGGCGTTGGTCTCATCGCTCCCGTGGGTCCAGGCGACGGCCAGGTCATGCGGCTTGCCGTGCGCTTCGTGGCGGGCCACGAGGCGTTGGCGTCTGAGGTCGTCGTCGGTGGCCAAGTACCAGGTCTCGTCGAGGAGTGCGGCGGCTCGGGGCCAGGAACCCTCGTCCGACAGCAGGTAGTTGCCCTCGGTGATGATCAGAGGGATCGTGCGTGGCACCGGCAGGGCAGAGCCGACGGACTCCTCGATGCCGCGGTCGAAGTCGGGTGCGTACACGACCGGTTCGGCACGGGAGCGGAGCCGGTGCATCAGGTGAACGTAGCCGTCGGTGTCGAAGGTGTCCCAGGCTCCCTTGCGGTCGTGGCGCCCCAGGGCACGGAGCACGGCGTTGGACAGATGGAAGCCGTCCATCGGGACCAGCGCGGCGGTCTCCGGCCCCAGTACCTCGACCAGGTGCCTGGCCAGGGTCGACTTGCCCGCGCCCGGTGTGCCGGTGATGCCGAGGATCCGCCGCCCACCCCGGCCGGCGAGGGTGCGGGCACGCTCGGCGAGCTCGGCGATGGACGCACGGACGGCAGCAGGCAGGGAACCGGGCTCGGCGGAAACCGTGGTCTCGCCGATGCGGACACACGGCGAGGGCGCCCCGTCGGCAGGGCTTTCGTGGGCAGCAGTCATCATCCGGCCTCCGCGGGAGCAGGGGTGCGCAGGCGCAGACCGTTCCTGCGCTGCGCCTCCGCCAGGGCGGACCAACCATAGATTCAGGAAAAATATCTCGCAAGATGTGTTAACAATGGCGCAGTCTCCTGCTAATAATTCCGCCATCGATATCGCGCCCACACCCCAGGGCCGCGTCCACGCCCCGCCTGCCCTTCCCCGCCGAGCCTCAGCCGAGGTCCCGGCGAACCCCGATGAGCGGCTGCTCCCGACGAGCGGCACCGCCGCGGGAGCCCCCTAATGCCGTTTCCCCGACCCACCCGCACGAGAGGTCCCGTCATGCCATCGACCAGATACGCCCTCATAGCCGGCGCCGCCGCCACCGCCCTGCTCGCCACCGCCTGTTCCGGAGCCGGAGCCCGCGGGTCCTCGGGCGGCGGCAAGAGCATCAATGTGCTGATGGTCGGCAACCCGCAGATGGAGGACATCGCGAAGCTCACGAAGGACACCTTCACCAAGGACACCGGCATCGAGGTGAACTTCACGATCCTTCCGGAGAACGAGCTGCGCGACAGGGTCACCCAGGACATCGCCACCCAGGCCGGCCAGTACGACGTGGCCACCATCGGCGCCTACGAGGTGCCCATCTGGGAGAAGAACGGCTGGCTGCACGAGCTCGGCTCCTACGCCGACAAGGACGCGAGCTTCGACAAGGACGACCTGCTCAAGCCGATGGTCGAATCGATGTCCGGCTCGGACGGCAAGCTCTACGCCCTGCCGTTCTACGGCGAGTCCTCCTTCCTCATGTACAACAAGGAGGTCATGGCGGAGAAGGGCATCACGGTGCCCGAGCGGCCGACCTGGCAGCAGGTCGCCGACATCGCCGCCGAGGCCGACGGCGCCCGCCCGGGCATGAAGGGCATCTGCCTGCGCGGTCTGGCGGGCTGGGGCGAGCTCGGGGCGCCGCTGACGAGTGTGGTCAACACCTTCGGCGGCACCTGGTTCACCAAGGACTGGAAGGCGCAGGTCAACAGTGAGAAGTTCAAGGAGGCGACGAACTTCTACGTCGACCTGGTGCGCAAGCACGGTGAGGCGGGAGCGGCGCAGGCCGGGTTCACCGAGTGCCTGAACGCCATGAGCCAGGGCAAGGTCGCGATGTGGTACGACGCGACCAGTGCGGCCGGGTCGCTGGAGGACGCCAAGTCCAGCAAGATCGCCGGCAAGGTCGGTTACGCCTACGCCCCGACCGTCGAGACGGACAGCAGTGGCTGGCTGTGGGCCTGGTCCTGGGCGATGCCCAAGACCACGAAGAACGCCGACGCGGCCTCGCAGTTCATGCTGTGGGCCTCCAGCAAGAAGTACGAGAAGCTCGTCGGCGAGAAGCTCGGCTGGTCGCGGGTCCCGGCCGGCAAGCGGGCCAGCACGTACGAGATCCCGGAGTACCAGACGGCCGCCGGGTCGTTCGGTGACATCACCCTGAAGTCCATCGAGGCGGCCGACCCGGCCGACCCGGGCGTCCAGCCCAGGCCGACAGTGGGCATCCAGTTCGTGGCCATCCCGGAGTTCCAGGACCTGGGCACCAAGGTCACCCAGGAGATCTCCGCCGCCATCGCCGGCAAGACCAGCGTGGACAAGGCGCTGAACGACGGCCAGAAGCTCGCCGAGGAAGTCGCCAAGAACTACCAGTGACCCGCACGAACCGCCCGGCCGGCCCTCCCCCCGGCCGGGCACCGCTTCCCCCTACCCGGGCCGTCACTGGCAGAGGAACGTCCATGACCACGCTCACCGCTCCCCCCAAGACAGCACCACCACCCGTCCGCCCTCGGACCCGCTCGGGCACAGCCAAGTGGCGGCGGCGCATTCCGCTGCTCCCGGCGCTGATCTTCACCATCGTCGTCACGCAGCTGCCCTTCGTGGCCACGCTCGTGATCTCCACCTTCCAGTGGAACATCCTCAAGCCGGGCGAGAGGCACTTCGTCGGCCTGTCCAACTTCACGTTCGTCTTCACCGACGAGCGGCTGCGCACGGCGGTGCTCAACACCATCGTGCTCACCGCGTCCGTGGTGCTCATCAGCGTGCTCCTCGGACTCGGCCTGGCCATGCTGCTCGACCGCCGGTTCGCCGGCCGCGGGCTGGCGCGCACCCTGCTCATCGCCCCGTTCCTCGTCATGCCGGTCGCCGCATCGCTGCTGTGGAAGCACGCCATCTACAACCCCGACTACGGACTGCTCAACGGCACCCTCAACGCCGTCTACCAGTTCTTCGGCGCCGACCACGGCCCCACGGTCGACTGGATCTCCTCGTACCCCATGCCCGCTGTCGTGGTCTCGCTGGTCTGGCAGTGGACCCCGTTCATGATGCTGATCCTCCTGGCCGGCCTGCAGGCCCAGCCCGGTGACGTCCTGGAGGCGGCGAAGGTCGACGGGGCATCGGCCATGGCGACCTTCCGCCACATCACCCTGCCGCACCTGCGCCAGTACATCGAGCTGGGCATCCTGCTCGGCACGATCTACGTCGTGCAGACCTTCGACGCGGTCTACACCATCACCCAGGGCGGCCCGGGCTCCCGGACGACCAACCTGCCCTACGAGATCTACCTGACCATGTTCCGCAAGTACGAGTACGGCGAGGCGGCCGCCGCCGGTGTCGTCGTCGTGCTCGGCGCGATCGTGATCGCGACGTTCGCGCTGCGCACCATCGCGTCGCTGTTCCGCGAGGAGGTATCCCGATGATCGCTGACGCAGCAGCCGGCGCCCCCGGGGCGAGGCTCAGGAAGCTCCTCCGCAGGCGCGACGACCACGGCGGTGCGCCCCGGCTGTCGCCCCTGTGGACCTTCGTCGCCTGGCTCGCCACGCTGGCCTTCTTCGCGCCGGTGGCGTGGATGGTGCTCACCTCCTTCCACCAGGAGGCGGACGCGGCCACCAACCCGCCGACCCCCTTCGCCCCGTTCACCTTCGACCAGTACGAAACGCTGTTCAGCCGGGACATCACCCCCTTCCTCCTCAGCTCGGCCATGGCCAGCATCCTTTCGACGCTCCTGGTGCTCGCCCTGGCGGTACCGGCGGCCTACGCGCTGTCCATCAAGCCGGTCGAGAAGTGGACCGACGTGATGTTCTTCTTCCTGTCCACCAAGTTCCTGCCGGTCATCGCGGCCCTGCTGCCGGTCTACCTGATCGTCAAGGACGCCGGGATGCTCGACAACGTGTGGACGCTGGTCGTCCTCTACACCGCCATGAACCTCCCGATCGCGGTGTGGATGATGCGCTCGTTCCTCGCCGAGGTCCCCAAGGAGATCCTGGAGGCGGCCGAGGTCGACGGCGCCAACCTGCTCACCGTGCTGTGGCGGGTCGTCGCGCCGGTCGCCATGCCCGGACTCGCCGCCACCTCGCTGATCTGCTTCATCTTCAGCTGGAACGAGTTCATGTTCGCCGTCAACCTCACCGCGACACAGGCCTCGACCGCGCCGGTCTTCCTCGTCGGCTTCATCACCAACGAGGGCCTGTTCCTGGCCCGGCTGTGCGCGGCCGCCACGCTGGTCTCGCTGCCCGTCCTCATCGCCGGTTTCGCCGCCCAGGACAAGCTCGTACGTGGCCTCTCCCTGGGAGCCGTGAAGTGAGAGCGGCCGTCATCACCCAGCCCGGAAGCATGGAGATCACCACCCTCGACGATCCCGCCCCCGGCCCGCGCGAGGTCGTCGTAGAGGTCGCGGCCAGCGGACTGTGCGGCACCGACCTGCACATCCTCCAAGGGGAGTTCGTACCCAAGCTGCCCATCGTCCCCGGCCACGAGTTCGCCGGGGAGGTCGTCGCGGTCGGCTCCGCCGTCACCGAACTCGCCGTCGGGGCGCGGGTCGCCGTCGACCCGTCGCTGTACTGCTTCGAGTGCCACTACTGCCGTACCGGCCGCAACAACCTCTGCGAACGGTGGGCCGCGATCGGGGTCACCCACCCGGGCGCCGGCGCCGAGTTCGTGGCCGCCCCGGTCGCCAACTGCGCGGTCCTGCCCGAGAGCGTACGGACCGAGGACGCGGCACTGATCGAACCGCTGTCCTGCGCCGTACGCGGCTACGACGTCCTGCGCAGCCGCCTCGCCTCCCGCGTGCTCGTCTACGGCGCCGGAACCATGGGGCTGATGATGCTCCAGTTCGCCAAGGCCACCGGCGCCGCGAGCGTCGGCGTCGTCGACGTGAACGCCGAACACCTGGCCACAGCACGGCAGTTGGGCTGCTCCGCCGGTGCCGCCTCCGCCGACGAGCTCGACCGGCCGCTCACGGCTGGAATCTGGTCGTCGACGCCGCAGGCAACGCCCAGGCCATCCAGGACGCCCTCGGCCGGGTCGGCAAGGGCGGCACCTACCTGCAGTTCGGCGTCGCCGACTACGCCACCCGCGCCACCATCGAGCCGTACAGGATCTACCACCAGGAGATAACGATCACCGGCTCGATGGCCGTGCTGCACAGCTTCGAACGCGCCGCCGACCTCTTCGCCACCGGCGTCATCGACCCGGACGTCTTCATCAGCGACCGCCTCCCCCTGGCGGCGTTCCCGGACGCGATCGCCCGTTTCCAGGCGGGCATCGGCCGCAAGATCCAGATCCAGCCCGGACTCAAGGACACACCCGGACTCAAGGACACATAGGACCCGCGGTCCATCCCTGCACGTCTCCCCCACCCGTCGAGCCGCGCGTCGACGCCCACCCCGCCGGCGCCGCCCGACCGCACCCGAAACGGAGCACCACCCCCATGTCCCAGCAGATCCGCCGTGTCCTCGTCCGGTCGATCGACGACATCACCGTCGAGCACATCCCCGCGCCGACCGCCGACGAGGGCGAACTCCTCGTCCGCACCGCCGTGGTGGGCGTCTGCGGCTCCGACACCCACGCCGCCCAGGGGCATCACCCGTTCATGCCCCTGCCCTACCACCCCGGACACGAGGCGGTCGGCATCGTCGCCGCCGTCGGTCCCGGCGCCGACGGGTTCGCCCCGGGCGACCGGGTGATCGTCGAGCCGAACCTCTTCTGCGGACAGTGCCCCCAGTGCCGTACCGGCCGCTACAACATCTGCGAGGAGCTGAAGGTCTTCGGCTGCCAGACCCCCGGCGCCATGACGGACCTGTTCACCATCCCCGCCGACCGCGTCCACCGCGTCCCCGAGGGCATGACCGACATCGAGGCCGCCCTCGTCGAACCGCTGGCCACTCCGGTGCACGCCGTGGCCAAGGCCGGTGACCTCACCGGACGTACCGTGGCCGTCCTCGGCGCCGGACCCATCGGTCTGCTCGTCCTCGCCGCAGCCCGGCACGCGGGCGCCGCCGCGATCGCCGTCACGGACCTGCTGCCGGGCAAGCGGGACCGCGCCCTGCGCCTCGGCGCCGACGCCGCCCTGCCCGCCGACGCCGCCGACCTCACCGAGCAGGCCAGGGAGGCGCTCGGCGGACCGGTCGACGTGGTCTTCGACTGCGTGGCCCGCGAGCAGTCCATGGCCCAGGCCACCGACCTGGTCGCCAAGGGCGGCCGGATCATCGTCGTCGGCGTCGGAACCGCCGGAACCACCCCCGTACGCCTCGACCTGATCCAGGACCGCGAGATCAGCGTCGAGGGCACGCTGATGTATACGGCCGACGACTACCGCACCGCCATCGCCCTGATCGCCTCCGGCGCCGTCGACACCGACGAGATCGTCACCGCCACCTTCCCCATGGAGGAGGCGGCCAAGGCCTTCACCGCCTCGCTCTCCCCGGAACATGTCAAGGTGTTGGTCACCGTGGAAGCACCCTAGTGGCCGGTGAGAGCGCCCGGCCGGGCCGGGCGGAAGCAGGTCGGCGTGGGCAGGCGACGGCTCCCGGCCCCTCCCGGACCGTATGCGAGACTTCGAGGTCGAAGCCTCCAGCCGTCGCCACGCACCGCGAGGCGGTCACAGCACGGCCCGCCCACAGCCGCGCCACGGACACGGAACACAAAGAGGGGGAGAGCTGTAGTGCCCGCCAGGACTCGGTCGTCGCAGGCCGCCGTGGAAGAGCGGCGTCAGTCCGTGCTGCGCCATGTCGTCGAACACGGCGAGACCCGGATCGACGAACTCGCCGACCACTTCGGCGTCAGCCTGATGACGATGCACCGCGACCTCGACGACCTCGTCCGGCGTTCCCTTCTCCGCAAGGAACGCGGCCGGGCCGTCCCCTTCCCCGCGGTCCTCATGGAAACGGCGACCCGCTTCCGTGAGAGCACCGCCCTCTCGGCGAAGGCCGCCGTGTGTCGCGCCGCGATCAGCCACATCAAGCCCGGCAGCACCGTGCTCATGGACGACTCCACCACCCTCTTCCCCCTGGCCCTCACCCTGGCGCGGCTCGACCAGCTCACCGTCGTCACCAACTCGGTGGGCCTGGCGCAGCACCTGGGGTCCGCCCGGAACGTGGACGTCACCCTGCTCGGCGGGCGCTACCACGGGGACTTCAACTCCTGCACCGGCCCCGAGGTCACCCGCACCCTCTCCCGCATACGCGCCGACCTGGCCCTGATGTCCGCCACCGCCGTCCTCTCGGGCCAGCTCTTCCACCCCCTGAGCGAGTATGTCGAGGTCAAGCTGGCCATGCTCGGCTCCGCCGAGCGGGCCCTCCTCCTCGTGGACCATTCGAAGTTCGGCAAGACCGCCACCCACGCCTACGGCACGGTGGCCGACTACCAGGCGGTCATCACCGACACCAGCACCCCCGACGCGGAGATCGCGGCCATCCGCGACCTCGGTGTCCCCGTCGAGGCGGTCGACCCCGGAGACACTTCCCCGTGATACACGCCCTGTTCGAAACCCCCAGCACCTACCGGCCCACCGCCACGGAGATGGCCGCCCCCGTCCCGCCGATCGAGGCCGTCCTCTTCGACTTCAGCAACACGATCTTCCAGATGATCGACCTGGAGATGTGGCTGCGCCGGGTCGGCGAGGCCGGCGACCGTGCCACCGTACTGAACGACGACGATGCCGTGGCCGAGATCACGCGGCAGCTGCGGGACGCCTTCCGGCTGCCCGCCGTCGTCGCCCTCCAGGAGGGCCGCGACCTCTCCCCCGAACGGCACCGCCGCGCCATGCGGGGCTGGTGGGAGCACGTGGACTTCCTGCGCGGCATCGAGGAAACCGCCTACCGGGAACTCACCGCCACCGACGCCTGGGTTCCCTACCCCGACACGGAACCCGCACTGCGTGCGCTGCGCGAGCGCGGCCTGCGCATCGGGATCGTGAGCGACTTCGCCTGGGACCTGCGGACCCACCTCGCCCATCACGGGCTGGCGGACCTGATCGACACCTGCGTCATCTCCTGCGAGGCGGGCCGCGAGAAGCCCGACCCCCACCTGTTCCTCAAGGCCTGCGCGGACCTTGGCGCCGATCCCCGCGCCACGCTCATGGTCGGCGACAACCCGGTACGGGACGGCGGCGCCACCGCCTGCGGCATGCGCGCCTACATCCTCCCGGCCGAACAGCGCACCGGCGACCGGGGCCTGGCCGAAGTCCTCCGGCTCGTGGCCTGACCCACGCCCGGCGGCGGGCGGAGACGGGGGTGGCAAACGCCACGCCACGACCGCGTCCGGGGCCCGGTACCGAAGGGGGCGGCGGCCGACCGCCGCTCCGGCACGGCACTCGCGACGTCGGGTCGGGTCGGGTCGGACTGACGGTGGTCTCGGTGCGCTCGACGGTGTGCCGGTGGGCGCTCCAGCGAGGCGAGGGCGAGCATGCTCCGGCCGGTGTGGTGACGTGCGATCGGTTCCGACGTGGACAGGCACCGGTCCGCCTTGGGACGTCCAGGCTGAGAGGGAAGCGGTCCCCGGATTCATTCCCACCGTCCCGGTTGAGGACCGTGCGGTCGGCCCGCACGGAGGCGTCAGGACGTCCCCGGCGCAGCCGGGCGGTCCCGTACCGCGCCGATGTCCCAGGCTCAGGCCGCGATCTCGACACGGTTGCGGATGCCAAGCTTGTCCTTGATGTTGGCGAGGTGCGTCGTCACCGTCCCCAGGGACACGAACAACTCGTCGGAGATCTCCTGGTTGGTACAGGTCCTTGTAGCCCAGGCACCGCAGCAGCCCGGCGCCCAGCACATGCACCTGGACCCGCAGCCGCTCCGACTCCTCCTGTCCAGGAGCCGGAGCAGTGGCGACCGCGTGGTCCGCCCTCTCGATCAGCTCCGGCAGCGCGAGAGTGTGCTCGTCGCCCGCCGTATCGGCCTGGGCGGCGGCCCGGGTCCTCGGCCAGCTCCTTCAGCAGCAGGCCGGCGGCCGTGTCCGGGTGCGGGCGGGCGATGCGGCGTCGCAGGTGGAAGGCGACCGCCCGCACCACCGCGTGCTCCGCCCCGCACGGCGGGTAGGGCTGCCCGGTCAGGTCCGCGACATCCAGCCGCAAGGCCGCGGCCAGCGCAGCCAACCGGCCGCGGCGGTCCACCCACTCCCCGCCTGCCTCCAGCCCTGCGACGTAATCGAACTCCAGACCGGTGCGGGCGGTCAGATCATCGCGGGTCAGTCCCCGGCGAAGGCGCAAGGCAGCCAGGCGGGCCCCGATGGGGCCGCCGACGTCCCTCTCGTCCAGCTCACGCATCAAACAGATTGCTCGCGCATACCCACTCACCCGGACGTCTGCTCTGCCAGGACAATGGCCCGCTCATCTCTCTCAGGGGATCTCCGTGGTGAGCGCGGATGCCCTTCGCGCGACACATTAGTCACACCGCTGAAGACCGTGCGAACCGGCAGGTGATGCGTCCGGTCAGGGCGAGGGACGGCCCGGGGCCGGCAGCACCGCGACGTTCTCGCCGGAGTGCCGCAGCCGTTCGAGTCTCGACGCCGATGATCTTCTGCTTGGTGCTGACCGCGGTGCCGGGTGAGAAGGAGCCGTGGGCGAACTGCGGCTCCTGTGCGGGGAAGTCGGCCACCCAGTCCCAGCCGTACTTCTCCACGTAGAGGACGAAGAGGTAGAGCGCCGCGTCGTCGTGCGGGTAGGTCGAGGCGATGGCCCCCTTCCAGCGCGGGTCCTCAAGGTCCAGCGGCGTCTGCGGCGCGTTCGCCCCGGCCGCCGCCACGTCGTACACGTGGCTGAAGGCGATGACCATCCCGGCCACCCAGGCACCGTCCGGGTCCCTGAACTGCTTGTGGAACCTGCGCGCGGAAGGTCTTCCGCCTGACAGAAGCCGCCTCGCCGAGCCACCGCAAGCGTCACGACCCTGGGTCCAACCACGGCACGCGGGGCGACGGCACCCCGCCGACAGGGACGGGAACCCCATGCCTCACATGACCGCCTTCGCCAGGAACCAGTGGTATAGCTAGCGCACCTTTCTGACCTGCACTTGTGTGGGGGCGATAAGGCTGTGACCTGCTAGGACGGGTTGCGGAGGCGATCGGAGGCAGTCAGAGGAATCCGCTCTGATTCGACCCCGGTTCGACCCGGGTCGCTCAGAGGCAGTCAGAGGCAGCGACCTCTGAAACTGGCCTCTGGGGGCTCTGAGTCGGCCGGTGTGGATCAGGGGTGGGGACTCTGGCGGTGCTCTGTTTCGACCTCGGTCGAGCTGCGATGGGCACGCCCGCCTCCACTCGGGGCCAGGCAAATGAGGGCCTCCAGGACGGCCATTCTGGAGACCTTTCTGGCGCCGATGGAGGTCGGTTCCGGACACCACCCATGGTTTTAGCGGGTCTGAGTGGCGTCCACGTTCTTGCGAGATGACCCCACCGTGCCAAACAGCACCCATCAAGCTCTCTCTCAACGAAACTCCACCGAATTCCGCGGCATTCTCAGCCCCGCCCCACTTCTGTCGGCCGCGACCGATCTCATTCTGCTCGGAGACCTCACCGGCCGCTACGCCACCGGCAGTTACAGCAGGATCGCCTCCGGCGGCCGGACCGTGGTCCTGCGCGCAGACCGGCAGGGGGCGGCTGAGCACGGTCACCGGATCACCGCGGCCATCGCCTGCCACGTGGCCCGCGCCGGCGGCACCGTCGACCAGCTGACGCAGCTCCTGCTGCACCCCGAGCACGAAGGCGGACGGCACACCCGCAACATCGCCCAGCGCTCCGGGCAGACACGCGCCCTGGACTACATCCGCCGGGTCTGGGCCAGCGCCTCCGAAACGGTCAGCACCACCAAGGCGCTGGACTCCCGGCACGACCCGCATGAGGTTCTCGCCGCGCTGCGCGACCGCATCGAGACCACGCCCTGGCGCGGTGAACGGGGACGGACCGCGCTGCGGGTACTGCGGGCGCATCTGACCCTCGCCGAGATCGCGGGCGGCCCCCTGCACCGCGCCAGTGAGCGGCAGACCGCCGAGGAAGCAGGCGTCTCCCGCACGACCCTTCGGGTCGTCTACGAGACGGTCCTCAAGCCACGAGGCTGGCTGCGCCGCCTGCGGGTCGGCCACGGCCGGGAGGGCTCCACCTGGTACCTCGCCGACGGCAGCGCCCACCGCCATGGCGTCCCTGCTCCGTTGTCTCGATTCCGGACCACTCAGTCCCCCCCCGACCCGGCACTTGAGGAGTGGCCCACCCCTGAGACAGGGACGGCGGCCGACATCGACTCCACCGTCATCGGCCGCCTCATGGGCCACGACGCCTTCACCCACCACGGCCTCGGCAGCTCCGCCCTCATGGTCATCGGCGCACTGCACGTCCGTCCGGCACAGACGGTCGGCGAGCTTGTCAGCTCGTCTTCGGTGTCCCGGGCCACCCTCTACAGGACCTTGCGACGCCTGGCCGACCACGGCCTCGTGCACCACAGCGGGGAGACCTGGAGCCTCGCGCCCCGCGCGCTGGAGGGCTTCGGTACCCGCCTGCCGGATGCGGTTCCCGGCCGGACCGCGCACCCGGCACAGGGCTGGGACGCGGTGGCCCGGCAGTACGGCACGGCGGGCGTCGCGGCCCGGCGCAAGGCGCTGCACGCGGTCGAGCGCGCGGCGTATCGGGAGGCGCTGGAGCGGCTGTCGGAGCACCGCAGCAAGGCCGTGGTGATCGTCCGCGACGGGCGCCAGGTCCTGGTCCCGGCACCTCGCCCCGACGAGATCCCCTCGGGCGTGGCGCGCCCCGGGCGGGCGCGTCCTCGACCCGGTCACGGGCCGCCCTGACGCCGACTGGCGGGTGGCCACCGACGGTCGGCTGATCCTCATCACCCTATCGGACCAGCGCAGTTACGACGAGCCGGCCGCCGCCCATGCCGAAGCCCTCAGCGAAAGTCGCATGAGGCGAGCAGGAATCGACGCTCACCGTGCGCCCAGCCGGGGCTGCCGTTGAGGTTGGCGCGTCGCACCAGCCCCGCGTCCAGCAGCGGCAGCCGGCTCCTGGCGTATCTCGTCGGGGTAGTCCTCGGTGGAGTTGGCGAATCACACCAGGCTGCTGCCCCGGCCCTCGAAGTCCTCGCCCTGGCAGGAGGGGTCGGGGGTGATGGTGACGGTCGAGCGGGCGGCGGCGTTGTCGGCGTTGTCGGAGTCCTCCGACTCGGCGCCGGCGGGGAGGGTGATGAGGGCGCCTGCGGCGGCGGCCAGTCGCACTCTTCGCGTTCTGCGCGGGCTCGCGTCATGACGTCTTCCTTGACTCCGGACGGCGATGTTCACGCGAATATCGATGTTGCGAGTTGTTTTGTCGTGGTGCGTGTTGTGAGTCAAGGAGCGTGCGGTGCTCGTCGCAGACCGCGACGGCAGGACGCCGGGGAATGGCTGGCGGGCGTCGGTCGGTCTGACTCGTTGGATGCGGCCGGGCGGCGCCGCGCGGCGACAATGCGGCGGCTGAGCGTAGGCCGGACGCCCTCGCCCCCGCCTCGGGGCTGTTCGTATTTGTGAATAAGAATCAAGTACAGGTTTATTGACGTGCTCTCAGCAAGCGCTTACTTTCCATGGAAAGCGCTTTCTCCCGTGCGGTATCCGGGCCATGGATGCCCCTCGAAACAACCGCTTCGTCGCACTCAGAGCCGAACACAGAAGGAGATCAGCGACATGTATCCGCTCTCCTGGCGCCGGAGCCGGACGCACCGCCGCTGGGAAGAACGCGCCGGAGCACACCGTCACGGTGGCCTCGCCGGCCGGCACCGACGACCTGGAAGCCTCCGGCGGCAGCGGAAGCACCGATCCACAACGAGAGGAGCACTCACTTCTGGGCCGGTCGGCGACCCGCCCAGCGGCAGGCCGGCGACCTCGACGGCCTGTTGGAACAACCACGGCATGGAGCGGCAGCACTCAGCGTTCGAAGACGAATGGGGAGACGAGGATGAGACGACCAGTCGGACTGCGACTCCACGCAGCGCTGGCCACGATGGCCCTCACGGCCGCGACCGGTTGGGTTCTGTCGATGCCCGGGGCGTCGGCAGCGACCGGCAGCGCCAGCGGCTACGCGACCCAGAACGGCGGGACCACCGGCGGCGCGGGCGGGCAGACGGTGCGGGCCACCACGGGAACCGAGATCAACGAGGCCCTGTGCAACCGGGCCAGCACCGATACCCCGGTCATCATCGAGGTGGAAGGGACCATCAACCACGGCAATACCAGCGACGTGTCGGGCGACAGCTGCGACGTCACCGACGACCTGATCGACCTCAAGAAGGTCAGCAACGTCACGATCGTCGGGGTCGGCAGCGGAGCCGTCTTCGACCAGCTCGGCATCCATATCCGTGAATCCCGCAACATCATCATCCAGAACGTGACCGTCCGGAACGTCAAGAAGTCGGGCTCGCCCACCTCCAACGGCGGCGACGCCGTCAGCATGGAGAGCAACGTCCGCAACGTCTGGGCCGACCACCTCACCCTGGAGGCGTCGGGTGGGGAGTCGGAGGGCTTCGACGGCCTGTTCGACATGAAGAACAACACCCAGTACGTGACGCTGTCCTACAGCATCCTGCGCAACTCCGAGCGCGGCGGTCTCATCGGATCCAGTGAAAGCGACCGGTCGAACAGCTTCATCACGTTCCACAACAACCTGTACTCGAACCTCAACTCCCGCGCGCCCCTGCTGCGCGGCGGCGTCGCCCACATGTTCAACAACCACTACGTGGGCCTCGTCGAGTCCGGCATCAACTCCCGGGCCGGGGCCCGCGCCAAGGTCGAGAACAACTACTTCGAGGACTCCAAGGACGTCCTGGGCACCTTCTACACCGACGAGCGCGGCTCCTGGGAGGTCAGCGGCAACATCTACGACAACGTGACCTGGTCGAGCGAGGGCAGCGAGAACTACCCGGCCGGCCCGAACCCGCAGTCCACCACCACGGTCAGCACTCCGTACTCCTACAGCCTCGATGAGGCCAGTTGCGTGCCGGGCATCGTGAGCGAGACGGCAGGCGCCAACAAGGGTCTGAAGGTGTCGGACGGGAACTGCACGCCGCAGAACCCGGACCCGACCGACCCGCCGGACCCGACGGACCCGCCGGACCCGACCGATCCCCCCAGCGGGACCAACCTCAGCATCGGGGCCGGCGCCGACGGCTCCAGCAAGGCCGGCGGGACCAGCTACGGCAACGTCATCGACGGCGACATGAGCACCTACTGGTCGCCGAGCGGCTCGACCGGCCGGATCTCGGTCAAGTGGGGCTCGGACACCACGGTGTCCACGACCAACGTCCGTGAGGCGGCAGGTTCCGAAGGCAACATCGGCTCCTGGCGGGTCGTCGACCACGACACCGGTGACGTCCTGGCCTCCGGCAGCGGGGCGGGAGTCATCACCTTCCCCGCGACGTCGCTGCGCAAGATCAACTTCGAGATCACCAGCTCGAGTGGCACGCCGAGGATCGCCGAGTTCGAGACCTACGCCGGATCGCCGCCGGACGACGGGACCACCGAGCCGCCGGACGACGGCGAGGCGGTGCGGTTCGAGGCCGAGTCCTCCTCGGCGACGTGCGACGGCACGATCGACTCCAACCACTCCGGCTACTCCGGCACCGGGTTCTGCAACACCGCGAACTCCACCGGCACGGCCGCGGGGTTCACCATCGAGGCGGCCAGTGCCGGCTCCGCGACCTTGGAGTTCGGATTCGCCAACGGCGGCTCCTCGGCCCGCGGCGCAGACCTGGTCGTCAACGGCTCGACGGTCCAGTCGGTCTCGTTCGAGAGCACCGGCGCGTGGAACAGCTGGTCCACCAAGTCCCTGACGGCGCAGCTGGGCTCGGGCACCAACACCGTCCGGCTGGTCGCCACCGGCTCGGCGGGCCTGCCGAACATCGACTACCTGGACTCCTCGACCGGCACGCCGGATGATGGCGGCGACAACCCGCCGCCGACCGGGGACGCGCTGCACGTGGCGCCGGGCGGCAGCGACGGCGCTTCCGGGAGCGAGTCGGACCCGACGACGCTCACCTCGGCGATCAGCCGGATCGAGCCCGGCGGGACGATCTACATGCAAGGAGGGACCTACAACTTCTCGCAGACGGTCCACATCGAGCCGGGCAACGACGGCACCTCGGGCAACCGCACCGAGTTGTTCGCCTACCCGGGCGAGACCCCGGTGCTGAACTTCTCGGCCCAGAGCGAGGACTCGTCCAACCGCGGGCTGGCGATCGGCGGCGACTGGTGGCATCTGCAGGGCCTCGTCGTCGAACGCGCCGGTGACAACGGGATCCTCCTGGGCGGGGACAACAACATCATCGAGGGGGTGGTGACGCGGTACAACCGCGACACCGGGCTGCAGCTGTCGCGCTACACCGGCGGGGCGCCTCGGGAGACGTGGCCGTCCGACAACCTCATCATCAGCTCGGAGTCGCACGACAACGCCGACTCCGACGGCGAGGACGCCGACGGATTCGCTCCGAAGCTCACCGTGGGTCCGGGGAACGTCTTCCGGTACTGCGTCGCCCACAACAACATCGATGACGGCTGGGACATGTTCACCAAGGACGACACGGGCCCCATCGGCGCGGTGACCATCGAGGACTCCCTCGCCTACGAGAACGGCACCCTCTCCAACGGCGGCCAGGCCGGGAACGGCGACCGCAACGGGTTCAAGCTCGGCGGCGAGGACATCGCGGTCGACCACACCGTGGTGCGGACCATCGCCTTCGACAACGGCAAGCACGGGTTCACCTACAACAGGAACCCCGGGTCGATGACGATCGAGAACAACCTGAGCATCGGCAACGAGGAGCGCAACTACAACTTCGACGCGGGTGACTCGACGTTCCGGAACAACACATCCTGCAACAGCGGGTCGAACGACCGAATCATCGGCGACGACGCCGGCGGAAACCAGTGGTGGTCCGGCTCCAACGGGTCCCGGTGCTCCCAGTACTCCGGATCCCTGGACTGGCAATTCGCCTCCGACGGTCGCCTGGTGGTCACCATAGGAGGCGATCCCGTAAACCTGTAACCGATCCAGCCGACGGTGCCGGCATCGATAGGACCCTGGCCGGCCCGTCCGAATAAACCGGACGGGCCGGCCATTCCACGTCTTCACCAGGCCGGGTTCGCTGACTCGCTATCGGTGCGGGGGCCGTGCCAGTCGTAACGCGGGCCCGGCTGCCGCCCGAAGCGACGCCCGAACATCCTCACAGTCGGAGCGGACCGCGACGGCACACCACTCCTGGCGGGGTCGGGACCCCGTAACAAGCAGGTAAATGCAATCGGTTGCGCAATCTCATGTCGTATAGAGGGAGGTTGTACCGAATATGCCACTCAGTGGAGTTCGAGTTTGTGGCAAGCGGTTGAGAGCGGTGCGGATCGCCTTGGCGGCGGTACTGGGCCTGCTCGCCGCCGTCGCGCTCGCGTTGCCGGCTTCGGCGCAGACCAGCACGCTCACCGTCGCGACCAACGGCGACGACGCCAACCCCGGCACCGTCGCCGCTCCCCTGCGAACCATCCAGCGCGCCATCGATCTGGCCGAACCCGGCACCGTGATCCAGATCCGCGGCGGCACCTACGACCCCAGCGTCAACATCCGCATCGAGAAGAGCGGCACCGCCTCACAGCCGATCACCATGCGCGCCTACGACGGCGAGCATGTCGTCATCGACGGCGAGAACATGCCCAACACCCCCGCCCCCTTGGGTGAGTCGTACCCGCGCATCGAGCGCGGCGCGATCCACGTCGGCGGCGACTGGTGGCGCTTTGAGGACCTGGAGATCATCAACGGACCTTATGGAATCTTCGCCATCGAGTCCAACAACAACATCTACCGGGACCTGGTCACCCGCGAGAACTACGAGACCGGGCTGCACCTCGTGCTCGACTCCAGCGACAACCAGGTCATCAACCTCGACAGCTACGGCAACCGGGACCCGCGCAAGAACGGCGAGAGCGCCGACGGGCTGGCCATCAAGCAGGGCACCGGCTCGGGCAACACCGTGGTCGGGGCCAGGATGTGGAACAACGCCGACGACGGCTTCGACTCCTGGGACTTCCTCAGCCCGATCCGCATCGAGGACTCGGTCGCGTGGGGCAATGGCGTCAACCGCTGGGGCTTCCCCGAATGGGAGGGCGACGGCAACGGCTTCAAGCTCGGACGCGGCGACGCCGACCACGTCGTGACCAACAGCATCGCCTTCGAAAACGCCGTGGGCGGATTCATCGACAACGGCAACACCGCCTCGCTGCGGCTGGAGAACAACACCGCCTGGGACAACGGCGGCAGCGGGTTCCTCTTCGACCGCTCGACCTCGACGCTGAACCGGAACCTGGCCGTGAGCAACGGCAGCGACGTCGATCTCGGGCCGTCCGGCGGCAGCGGTAACTCCTGGGACATCAAGGACGACTGGAGCAACGCCGACCTGGTCAGCACCGGCACTTCGGCCATCAAGGGCCCGCGCGAGGCCGACGGCTCGATTCCCGCCACGGACTTCCTGCTCCCGCGGGACCACCCGGACCTCGGCGCCGACTTCAGCGGCGACGGTGGCAACACGGGCGACCCTGGCCGATACGAGGCCGAGGACGCTCCGGCCGTTTGCGCCGGCTCTATCGACGCCAACCACGCCGGATACTCCGGGACCGGGTTCTGCAACACCGACAATGCCTCCGGTGCGGCCGCGCGGTTCACTGTCGAAGCCGCCGGTTCCGGCACGGCTACTGTGAAGATCCGCTACGCCAACGGTGGCTCGTCCAACCGACCTGCCGACATCGTCGTCAACGGCGCGACGGCGCAGTCGATCTCGTTCGAGGCCACCGGCGCGTGGGCCAACTGGGCGACCGCGACGGTCACCCTGCGGCTGAACGCGGGCAACAATGCGCTCTCGTTGACCGCGACCGGTTCCGACGGCCTGCCGAACATCGACTACCTGGACGTCACGACCGGCGCCGCCTGACGGTCGGGACCGGGACCTGAATCGAGAATCCGGGTGAGGAAGCCCCAGCAGGCCGAGCCTCCGGGGCCTCCTTGTCCGGGAAACCCACGCAGCTACGCCCCGAATGGACGGACAGCGTGAGCACCGGGCGCACGGAGGAAAACCGTCTATCACGTTTGCGCAGCCTCGGATTGCTCGGGAGACTCCCGAAACTCAAGAGGCCGTCGCAACGGGTTCGATCACAGATCCGCGCGCAATCACAAGCAGAAAGGTCGCTGATGAAGAAGTCGTTCGGAATCCGATCACGGCTCACGGCCGCGCTGATTGCCGCCTTCGCCACGATCACACTCGCTGTCGCTGCCGGCCCGCCGCCCGCGCCGGCACAGGCCGACGCACTTCCCAGCAGCTTCGAGTGGGAGTCGAGCGGCGAACTGGTCACACCGCAGCAGACGGCTCCGGGCCGTGAGTTGGCCTCGATCAAGGATCCGACAGTGGTCAGCGTGGGCGGCGAGTACCACGTCTACGCCACCACCGCCGATACCGGCGGCGGCTGGAGCATGACCTACTTCGGTGGGTTCTCCGACTGGTCCCAAGCCGGGCAGGCCGAGCAGTACCACCTGTCGCAGACCGCGA
This sequence comes from Streptomyces sp. NPDC002845, assembly GCF_053591955.1. Lineage (NCBI taxonomy): Bacteria > Bacillati > Actinomycetota > Actinomycetes > Kitasatosporales > Streptomycetaceae > Streptomyces > Streptomyces sp. NPDC002845. Next base: position 19,200 of record NZ_JBSFUU010000023.1, read on the forward strand.
TCGGCGGCGGCTACCGCGCCGCGCCGCGCCGCAGCTGTTCTACTTCGAACCGAGAAATGAGTGGTACCTGGTCTACCAGACCGGCCTTCCGTCGTTCTCGACCCTTTCGGACCCGAGCCGACCGCAATCGGCCAGTGCGCCGCGGAACTTCATGGGCGCTTACCCACCGATCGTCCACGACACCGCCGGAGACGCCGGATACGTGGTCGACCACTGGGTCATCTGCGACGAGGTGAAGTGCTACCTGTTCTACAACAACGACAACAACTACTTCTTCCGCTCCGAGACGACCGTCGAGGAGTTCCCGAACGGGTTCGGCGACACCGTCGTCGTGATGGCCGATCCCGGCAACAATCGCATCTTCGAGGCCATCAATGTCTACAAGGTCGGCGACACCGGCCAGTACATGATGGTGATCGAGGGCATCGGCTCCGACGGCGCGCGCTACTTCAACTCCTGGACCGCCGACAGCCTCGACGTGGTCGGTTCGGAGTGGACCCCGCTGGCAGCCACCGAGTCCAACCCGTTCATGCGGCACAACAACGTCGCTTTCGCGCCCGGTGCGCCGGCCTGGACCCGGGACTTCAGTCACGGTGAGCTGATCCGCGCCTCCAACGACCAGACACTGACGATCGACCCGTGCCACCTCCAGTTTCTCTACCAGGGGAAAGACCCGAACGTCGGCGGCGACTACTCCCAGTGGCCCTGGCGCCTAGGACTGGTCACCCAGACCAACTCTCCGGCCGGCTGCGATGACGGTGACAGTGGCGAGTTGCGGGCGGTGGCGGCGGACAACTGTCTGGACGTGCCGAATGTGTCGACTCAGCCGGGGACGCAGTTGCAGATCTGGGACTGCTGGGGAGGAGTCAATCAGCAGTGGACTCTGCCCCAGGCCGGCGAGCTGACGGTGTACTCCGGTGGCGACCGGCGATGCCTGGACGCCGCGGGCCGCGGTACCGCCAACGGCACGGCGGCGACCATCTGGACATGCCACGGCGGGGACAACCAGAAATGGAACCTGAACGCCGACGGGGCCATCACCTCGGCACAATCCAGGCTCTGCCTCGACGTCAGCAACTACTCGACGACCAACGGCGCCAAAGTCCACCTGTGGACCTGCCACGGCGGCACCAACCAGCAGTGGATCCTCGGATGAGTCGCTGACGGCACCCAATCACCCCGGCGGGACTGACCAGGCATGTTGCAGTGCCCCGCCGCAGGCCTCTCACCCTCCGCTCTTCGCCTGGCAGAGCAGCACCCAACCGCCACAGGGACCGTCACCGACGGCGGACCTGGCTGCGGCCAACGTCGATGCCCAGCCGCCGGTACCAATGTCGGCTCGGCGGGCGTGCCGGTCGGCGAGCGGACCGGGCACTGCCTCGGGATGTTTCTTCAGGGCCTGCGTGCCAGCGGAGTGGGTCGGCGCACTGGTCGGTACGCGCGATGGGTTGGGCGACGCCGCCGCTGCCGGCGCGGCTGCCTCCCACTGACGACCTCGCTGTCGATTCCCTACGGGAGCGATCATTCGCACATTCCGGGTCGGCAGCCGAGTCATCATGGGGCACCGGGGCGGCCGACCGTTGGAAGCCTCAAGCGGCAGGAGTCTGTGGCCGGGGGTTCTTGAGTGCGGTGGCACAGGACATGGAACCCGCAAGAGGGCCTCGCGGGACCATCCTGGCCCCCCTACAAGCCGTTGATCAACCAGTGCTCTGGGCGGATCTTGATGCCCCGCACAAGCACGACGCACCGTCGAGCGAGTCCCGAACGGTCGGCCGACGAACACGGCGCGGAGGCGGTGACCTGTCCGATGGCGAGGCGGGGGCCTGTGTCGTCGGCCGGCGTCCTCGGATCGCCATCGAGGCGCGCCGCGGAGTACCGCACGCGTTCATTCCACTGTCCGGTTGAACGTCATGCCTGATCAGAGCTGTGATCGTTGGTCTCGACGGGACGCCGGGCGTGGGCGGCGGGCGTCTCAGACTGGAACGACGGCCAGTCTGATGCCGAGCCCGATGAGTACGGAACCCATGAGCCGGTCGAGCACTGCCGAGAGTGCGGGCCTCGCGAGCCGGCGGCCCACCCGGGTAAGCAGGTAACTCATCCCCGGGTACCACGTCATGAGCACCGCGGTGTGAGCGGCGAGCAGCGCGGCGGCCGCCGGGACGACCGCATCGTCCGGCCCGATGAACTGGGGGAACACGGTGGTGTAGAAGATCCCCACCTTGGGATTGAGCAGGTCGCCGATCAGACCGCGGCGGAACCCGCCGACCTCGGACAGCTTCGGCGCAACACCGTCGGGCCACTGGACCGCAGACCTGCGCCGGGCCGAGCGCAGGGCCTGCACGCCCAGCCAGATCAGGTAGGCGGCGCCCGCCAGTCGGAGTGTGTCGTATGCCACGCGCGAGGTCGCCAGCAGCGTCGCGAGCCCGAGCACGGAGCCCACCGCCCAGAAGACTTTGCCGAGCGTCAAGCCGACCGTGGCGGCGACCGCGGCACGTTGGCCGCCCTGTCGCGCGCAGCCCAGCACGACCGTGAGATTGGCGCCCGGAGTCGCCGCGAGGACCAGGCACAGGGCGACGAAGGAACCCAGCTGGGCCCAGCTGAGTCCTAGCACGCCAGCTCACCGCCACCGGCTGCCAGTACGAGCGCCGTCACCGGTTCTTCAGTGGAGGGCCCGCGGGGTGGCGCGGGCCCGTCCTTTAGGACATCCCCGGCCAGCAGCACACGGAGGCGGCCGCAGGCGCAGCGCTGGTAGAGCAACCAGCCCAGGGATGTCGAGTGCTTCGACAAGGTAAGGAAGAGGCATGCAGTCATGCCGTGAGCGTGATGCAATGAGTAAGTGCATTTCAACGCTTACGGTGGCAACGCGGCCCTGCTGGCGGCGGCCCTGGCCAACCTCGACGACCGGTGCGATGCCCGCACCGTTGAGACGCTGCTGGCCGAGCACCGGGTGGCGCGCGCCCGGCTGACCGACGAACAGCTCAAGCTGCTGCGGGCGTGGCGCCTGTGCCTGTGGGAGGCGTTCGCGGCCGCCACAGCGCTGGAGCAGGTCGCCGTCGTCAACCGGTTGCTGGCCGATGCGGCGGCCCGCCCGTACGTCTCCACCCACGACGGTCAGCCGCCGCACCTGCACTACGCCGACGAGAACGCCGACATCGTCACGCGCGTACGGGCCGCCACCGCGGCCGGGCTCGCCCTGGTACTCACAGAGACCGATCCCTGCCGTCTCGGGCAGTGTTCGGCACCAGGCTGCCGCACGGTCTTCGTCGACGTGTCCCGCAACGGCCGCCGCGCATACTGCTCACGCCTGTGCGCCACACGCGTCCACGTCTCCGCACACCGCGAGCGGAAACAGCGCCGGTAGATCAGCGACCAGAAGACCGTGCACAGCGTTCCGCACCGCACCTCCTGCCGGGCACTTGGCGTGTCGGAGGCGTGGTTTTACAAGTGGCGCCGCCGGCCGTTGGAGCCGACGAAGCGCGAGGCCAGGCGGGCGGCGCTGGCCGGGAGGATCCGCTGCTTCTTCGACCGCTCGGGCCAGACGTACGGCTCGCCGAGGATCACGCTGGATCTGTGGGAGGAGGGCTGGCAGGTGTCACAGAACACGGTCGCCGAGATCATGGCCGAGCTCGGCCTGCAGGGCCGCAAGCCGCCTCGCCGACGCCGTTCGCTGACCCGCCCCGGCAAGCGGAAAGCCGCTCCTGACCTGGTACGGCGAAAGTTCGACGCCATCGCCCCGGACGTCTTGTGGTGGGGCGACATGACGGAGATCGACACCGGCGAGGGCACGCTCTACCTCGCATCCGTCCACGACGCCTTCTCCCGCCGGGCACTGGGCTACGCGATGGGCGAGCGGCACGATGCCGCGCTGGTCAGCGCCGCCCTGCAGATGGCGATCGTGACCAGAGGCGGCCAGGTGGACGGCGTCATCTTCCACACGGACCGCGGCAGCGAACCCGCCGAGGCGTTCCAGCAGCTGTGCGGCCGCTGGGGCGTGGTGCAGTCGATGGGGCGAGTCGGTTCGGCCCTGGACAACGCCGCCGCGGAGTCGTTCCACCCGGTCCTCAAGGTCGAGTACGTCCACCGGCACAGCTTCGCCACCCGCGCCGAGGCGAGGCTGAAGATCGCCACGTGGATCGCGGACTTCTACAACACGAAGCGGCGCCACAGCGCGGCCGGCGGGAACCCGCCCGTCGAGTTCGAACGGATCATCCAGGAAGCGCGAGCCCGGACCGATCAGGAAGGCCGGGCAGCATAACCAAAGTCTCTACGCAACCAGGGGATTGACAATCGTCCGCTTCCCGGCGAAACGCAACAGCGTTGGAAGCACGTCGGGTTCGGGCCGGGGCCAAGTGCGGACGCAGAGGCGTGATCGTCTCGGTCCTGTCCTCGGCCTACGGCAGGTATGAGGCAGAAGGCCGCGTCACCGTGGGGGCGGAGGTGACGTCGTGCGCTCCGCGGTGACGCCTTGTGCTCCGGGGACGAATCCACGGCAGTCCGGCAGCGTCTTCTCGTATCCCCGGGCCAGTGACCTCGGTCACGGCCGTTCATAAGGTTCCCCTACCTCGCGTTACCGGAGCATCACCGCCCGGTTTCGGCAGCCCATCGCAGCCCTGCGGCGCAGCCGCTCCCGCTTGCCGTGCCCGCAGAAGGAGAGATCGTGAACGAACCCCTATCGCTCGCCCACCTGGTGCGCAGGCGCGCCGACACCAACCGCGACCTCGATGTCCTCACCTTCGAGACCGACGGCCACACCCGGGTGCGCACCTACGGCGACCTCTGGACGAACGCACTGCGGCTCGCCGACGCCCTCTCGGCGCTCGGCATCTCCCGCTCGGACGGCTTCGGGCTGCTGCTGTACAACGAGCCCGAGTTCATCGAGTCCATGATCGCCGCGAACGTGCTCGGCGCCGTCTTCGTCCCCCTCGATCCGCGGCTGCGCGGAGACCGGCTGGCCTTCATGGTCGCCGACGCCGGATGCCGTGGCGTGGTGTGCGGCGCCGACGCCGTCGACGCCGTGCTCGCGGTCGCTCCGCAGGTGCCGAGCCTGGAATGGATCATGGTCGTCGGAGGGGCAGGCCACGAGGGCGTGCGGTCCGGTGTCCGGGTGGTTCACGCATCCGATGCCGCGCATGGGGCACCGCCCGTGCGGGACATCGCCGTACGCGATTCCGCCGACCCCATGCAGATCATGTACACCTCCGGGACCACCGGGGACCCGAAGGGGATCGTCGTCCCGCATGCCCGGTTCGTCGCCGCCACCGCATTCGGCCGGGAGCTGTTCGACTACCGCCCCGACGACCGCCCGTACACCGGGCTGTCCCTCACCCATGGCAACGCCCAGTTCGTCACCGTGGCACCGGCACTCGGCCAGGGGCTGCGGGCGGTGATCAGCCGGCGATTCACCAAGTCCCGCTTGTGGGACGTCATCCGGGAGCACGGCTGCACGACCTTCTCGCTGCTGGGCGGAATGGCCACCGCCATCTACAGCGAACCGCCATCCGAGCGGGACCGGGACAACCCGGTGCGGCACGTGGTCAGCGCCGGGATGCCCGCGGCGGTCTGGGAGGCGTTCCGTACCCGGTTCGGCGTCGACATCATCGAGTTCTACGCCGCCATGGAAGGCGGTATGGCCCTCAACCGGGCGGGTGAGGGCCCGGTGGGCAGCTGTGGCCGGGTGGTGCCCCAGCTGATCGGCCGGGTTCTCGACCCCGACGGCCAGGAGCTGCCGCCCGGCACCGTGGGCGAGCTGTGCTTCCGCTACGCGGACGGGAGCCCGATTCCCGTGCGGTACCTGGGCAACCCCGAAGCCTCGGCCGCGAAGACCGTCGGCGGCTGGCTGCACTCCGGGGACGCCGTGGTGATGGACGCCGACGGCTGGGTGTACTACCGGCACCGGATGGGCGGCGGCATCCGCCGCAACGGGGAGTTCCTCGACCCCGCCCGCATCGAGCGGACCGTGGCCGAGTGCCCCGAGGTGAGCGACGTCTTCGTCTACGGCGTCCCGGCCGCCTCCGGAGCACCGGGCGAACGCGAGCCCGTCGCCGCGGTCATCCCCGCCGACGCCGCCTCCTTCGACCCCCAGGCCGTCTTCACCTGGTGCCGCGAGCGCCTGGAGCCGAGCCACGCGCCCGCCTACGTCCAGACCGTCGACGACATCCCGAAGACCGCCTCCCAGAAGCCGCAGGAACGCTTCCTGCGCCAGATGTTCGACCAGCACCCCGACCGCGTCGAGCGCGAGATCGCGCCGGCCGGAACCGTCACTTCGACAGGAAAGTGAGCGCCACCATGCCCCAGCCAGACGTCGTCCTCTACGGAGCGAGCGGCTACACCGGGAAGCTGGTCGCCCGCCAGCTCGCCGCGCGCGGCATTCCGTTCGTGGCCGCCGGCCGCAACGGCAACCGTCTCAAGGCCGAACTCGGCGCCCTGCCCGAACTCGACGAGGCCGCGTACGAGATCGCCGAGTTTTCCGCGGACGAGGCGGCCCTCACCGAACTGCTGCGGGACCGCAAGGTCGTCTACAACACGGTGGGCCCGTTCATGCAACTCGGCGAGCCCGTCGTACGCGCCGCCCTGGCCGCCGACTGCCACTATCTGGACAGCACGGGCGAGCAGGACTGGATGCTGCACAGCCAGCGCGCGTTCGGCCGGCAGTTCGCGGAGCGCGACCTACTGCTCATCCCGGCCCTGTCGATGATGTGGACCTCGGGCAACCTGGTGGCCGAGCTGTGTCTGGAAACGCCGGGTGTAGACAGCCTGGACATCCTGTATGTGCCGCGCGGCAGCACCCCGTCGGTCGGCTCGACGCTGTCCTTCCTGCGCATGTGCTGCCAGCCGCAGTACCGGCTGGTCAACAACGAGCTCGTGCAGTGGCCCGCCGCCACCAGCTTCCAGGCCACCTCACCCGGCATCCACCGCACCCTCGACTGCCTCCCGTGGAGCGGAGGCGGCGAGCCGGTCTGGTTCGCCGAGGACGAACGGGTCCGCCACTGCGAGACCCTGGTCTCCTTCGGCGATCCCAACGCGATGGCCGCGGTCCTGAACCTCACCCGCGAATTCGCCGACAAGTACGCGCACCTGCCCGCCGAGGAGCAGGAGGCCGCCACCAACAACTGGGGCCACCAGATGGCCGCGAGCGAGCCGCCCCGCGACGACGCGAACATCAGCCGCACCATCGTCTCCTGCCAGGGGCGTGGCCTGACCGGCGGCGTCAACGCCGTGCTGTGGGGCAACTGCGGCTACGACCAGACCGGCGTGATCGCCGCCGGTGCCATCGAGCGGCTGCTGCGGGAACGCCACCGAGCCGTCGGCTTCGTCTCCCCTGCCCGCGCCTTCGGCGCCCGTCCCCTGCTCTCGGAATGGTCCGAGGCCGGTCTCGTCGAATTCGAGCTGCGCGGATGACCACCGCCGTCCGTGGAAACCTGCCCGTCCAGGAGTGGGCGGGCAGCCCCAGGACCGCCCTGGGCCCGTGGGGTGCCGAACCCCCGCTGCCCGCCGAGGTCACCGAACTCCGCGCCCCCCTGCGCCGCTTCGCCACCGAATCATGCGCCCCATCGGCCGGGAACTCGACCGCCTCACCGCCGCCGAGGTCGCCGACCCCGAGTCCCAGCCGTTCGAGTTCCACCGCCGCTACTCCGAACTCGGCATCACCATGGACTTCCTCGGCCGGATAAGTGCCGAGGAGCGCGGACTGCTCTTCCCGATCCTGTTCGGGGAACTCGGCTGGGGCGACACGGGCCTGGCCATCTCCAGCGGCGCCCGCATCGTGCCCCAATGCATGGCCGCCAGGATGGGCAACCGCTTCATCCTCTTCTGCGCGGCCGAGGGACCCGACGGCCCGGACCCCAAGCGCGGCGTCCGCGTGGTGGTACCCATGGACGCTCCCGGCGTCACCTGCGGCAAACCGCTGGAGGAACTGGGCCGGCGCGCTCTGCCGCAGGGAGAGATCCTCTTCGACAACGTCCGCGTCAGCACCGACCACCTGCTCGCCGGCCCGGGCGACTTGCAGCGGGCCGTCCACGCCATCCACTCCGACGCCAACGTGCTCATGGGCGCCGTCTTCACCAGGGTGGCCCGCGCGACCTACGACCTCGCACTGGACTACGCCCACGAGGGGCCTGAGCGCTGCGGGCGCGGCTCCGGGCGACCGGGGCCGCGCCCGGCAACCGCCGGACACCCACCGACAGGAGAGCCCGAACGATATGCAGAACGCCTATGTGGCCGGAGCGGCCACCACCCGCTTCGGCAAGTTCCCCGGCGCCACGGTCCGTTCACTGACCGAGGAAGCCGTGTCCGCCGCCCTGGCCGACGCGGGGATGACCGCCCGCGACATCGAGGCGGTCTACTTCGGCAATGCCGCCGACGGCGTGCTGAGCGGCCAGGAAATGATCCGCGGCCAGGCAGCCCTTCGGCACACCGGGTTGCTCGGAGTACCCATCGTCAACGTCGAGAACGCCTGCGCCTCCTCCTCGACCGCCTTCCACCTGGCCGTCGCGGCGGTCACGTCGGGCAGCGTGGACGTGGCGCTCGCCGTGGGCGCCGAGAAGCTCACCCACCCCGACAAGACCAGGTCCTTCGCGGCGATCGGCGCCGCCGTCGACCTCCTCCAGCTCGACGAACTCAAGGCGTGGAGCCGAAGCGGCACACCCGAGAAAGCGGACGACTCCAAGAAGTCCTTCTTCATGGACATCTACGCCGCCAACACGCGGGCCTACATGGCGCGCAGCGGGGCCACCCGGGAGGACTTCGCCGAGGTCGCGGTCAAGAGCCACCGCCACGCCGCCCTCAACCCCAACGCGCAGTACCGCACACCGGTCACCGCCGAGGAGGTCCTCACCAGCCGTATGGTGTCCGACCCGCTCACCCTCCTGATGTGCTCGCCCATCGGCGATGGAGCGGCAGCGGTCGTGGTGTGTTCGCCACGCCGGGCCCGGAGCGTGCCCGGCCCGGCGGTACGTGTACGAGCCAGCGTGCTCGTATCCGGAAGCGACCGGCCGGACGCCGAGCCGGCCGCCGCCCGCGCCAGTGCCGCGGCTTATGAGCGGGCGGGCCTGGGCCCACAAGACCTCCACGTCGTGGAGGTGCACGACGCCGCGGCCCCGGCCGAGCTGATGGTCTACGAGGAACTCGGCCTGTGTGGCCCGGGCGAGGGCCCCGCACTGCTGAAGTCCGGCGCGACCGCCCTCGACGGACGCCTCCCGGTCAATCCCAGCGGCGGTCTGCTCTCCCGCGGCCACCCCTTGGGCGCCACCGGCTGCGCGCAACTGGTCGAACTCTCCGGCCAGTTGCGCGGCCGCTGCGGACCACGGCAAGTGCCCGGGGCCCGGGTCGCGCTCGCCGAGAACGGCGGCGGGTTCCTCGGCACGGATCCGGCCGCCATGGTCGTCACGATTCTCACGGCGGACTGAGACGCCGACCGCCACTCCCCCGAGCCTCATCACCATCCCTACCGGAAGGCAGGAAGAAGGTGTCCGAGCCCAGAACAAGATCGCTCTGGTCACCGGAGCCGCCCGCGGAATCGGGGCCGCGGTGTCGGCCCGGCTCGCCGAGAAGGGCGCGGTCATCGTCCTCACCGACGTCGACGAGGCGGGCGTGCTCCTCGGCATGAAGCACACCGCTCCGCTGATGGCCGAGTCGGGCGGCGGGGCGATCATCAACCTGTCCGCCGTCGCCGGGATAATCGGATCCGCCGGCCACACGCTCTCTACGGAGCGAGCAGGGGAGCCGTGCACCACCCGTACCCCGTTTACGACGCTGCCCCGGGACCCACTCGGCCCGGGGCAGCGGTCATGCGGCCGCCGAACCAGTCGCAGGCCCGCAGGGCAAGTTCCAGATTCGCCGTGTCCTCCTCCCACGGACGGCCAAGACACTCCACCGCCTTCTGCACCCTGTACTGAACGGTGTTCTTGTGCAGCATCAGTCGCTCACCCGTCGCCGTGAAACTGCCCCGCAGCGCGAGGAAGAGGTGCAGGGTCTCCCTGAGCCGGGCGAACCGTTCGCCCTCCTGGGCAAGCGATCCGAGGACGGAGTGAACCCAGTCTCGGGCGGCGTCCGGATCGGACCACATCAGCGCCAGCGGACCCACTTCGGCGAACCAGGTGGCCTGCGCGTGCTCCGGCCCGCCGAGCGCCGCCGCCGTATGAGCCAGCTGCGCCTGCCGGTGGGTGGCCCTGAAACCCGCTACGCCGTGAGCCGGTTCACCGAACGCCACTCGCACCTGACATCGGCCCAGCACCTCGTCCAGACTGCTCCGCACCGGTGTGCGGCCACATGGCAACGCGATCCAGGCCCAGGCGAGCTGCTCGTCGCGGGGGACGAACAGGGCAGCGCCACTGCCGATGGCGCGGGCCAGTTCACCCACCACCCGCTGCGGATCCGCGACCGCTTCGACCGTGTGCTCTGGTCCGCCGCCCCAGATGACGAGCCCGAGATGATCCTGCCGCAGGGGATGGTTCAGGACGGCCTCGGCCTCGTCGATGTCGGTGCCGGAACCCGACAACAGCGCTTTGACCGTGGACAGTTGCGCCACGGCGTGGTGCCGCAGCCAACGATCCCGCTCCCGCTCGTGGGCGGCGGTGACCTGCTCGGAGACGATGTCGACATAGGAGAACAGCCGCCGGTTGAAGACCGGACCGGCGAGAGCCAGTACCTTCACGTCCGCTGCCCGCCTGCCCAGCTCGTCCAAGCAGCCGGACAGGAACCTGGCATGGGCAAGCTGGTACGCCCTGACCAGCACACTGGTCGGGAAGTCCCGCTGGGCCAACCGCCGAGCCCACTCGACCGCGGCCACCGGAGCCTCGACGCGGTCCAGGTCGATGCGGTGCTGCATCAGGTGGAGCATCAGTGCGACGTTCTCCTCGATGCTGGCGGTGAGCATGCCCTCGATGTACGGGTCCCCGCGCAGCGAGGGAATGTCCGCAAGGATCTGGGCCCGCAGCTCGTCGCTGATCTCGGGGATACGCTGGGCGAGCTCGCCGACCATGTCCCGGATGAGGAGATCGACATCGCCCTCGGTGTCCACGCTGCCTCCTTGCCCCCGAGACGGAGCGGGTGCCTACGACCAGAATCGCGCCCGGCCGTGCCCGCATGGTACTGCGACCGGCGCGTCCATGGCCCGGACATGTGCTGCAACATGGCACACCGGCTGTGTCCCGCCTCCGGGTGCGGATGACCGTGGCTCCGTGGTTGCCGCAACCGCCATCTCCCAGAGCACCGCCGACCGCTGTCCGGGCTGGTGCTGCGCGACGTACCGGCACCCCGCCCGAAACCCGGCTGGTCCCGGGTACGGGTCGTGGCCTCCTCCTTCTCCCTGGTGAGCAAGACCCACGCCACCGGCGCCGACCTGCTGTGGCGCGTCTCGGACTCCTTCACCCTACCCGTCCTTGAGGTGCTGGACGACGGCACCTACCTCTCCCACCTGCGCGAACAGCGAGGCCGACGCACCCTGACGTCCGTTTCATCGAGTGCACCGTCACCCGCGCTGACGACGACACCGCCACCTCCGAGCTGTTCTGCCTGATCACCACACTGCTGGACCCGGGGACGGCCCCGGCCGCCGAGCCGGCCGAGCTGTACGCCCGCCGCTGGACCAGCGAAACGATCTACCGCCACCACATCAAGATCGAGCAGAGGGCGGGCGCATCGCCACCCTGCGCTGCAACAGCCGCGCCATGGTCGAGCAGGAACTGTGGGCCGTACTCTGCGTCTACCAGGCCACCCGCCGACTGAGCTGACCCGAGTTTCGTAGAGTCCGGTGATCTTGTTTCAGGCGGGCTGGGGGGTGGCTTCCTGTTGTCGCCACCAGTCGCGTTCGTACTCGGCGGGCGGTACGTAGTCGAGGGCGGAGTGGAGCCGTTCCTCGTTGTAGCACGTGACCCACTGGAAGATCGCCCACTCGACCTGGTCGACGTCCTCCAGGGGCCCTGCATCTCGATTAGCTCGGCCTTGAAGGTGCCGTTCAGGGCCTCGGCCATCGCGTTGGCGTGATCCGTCGACTGCTCAGGTTCCGGACTCTGGAGATGAAGGCGGGGTGCGGGTGACGCACCCATTCCATCCGCTGTTCGGGCGGGAGTTGGAGTTCATCGAGCGCCGTCAGTGCTGGCGGGGGGACAGGGGTCTATTGAGTCGGTCAAGGCGCAGCAGACACTCATCGTCAGTCCCCGGGCCGGGTACTCGGGACTGCGGATCACAACTCGGTCCGGAGGCTGACAACCGGGGCGACCACATTCCCTCTTGCATCGCCCAGGCCGGGGCGAGCGACAGCGGCGTGCGGGCCCTGTCCGAGCGCACCCAACGGTCCAGGCCGCGCAGCGTGTGGGATCTCGTTGACGGTGAACCCGATCTCGGGGACGTATGCCTCGGCCTCGGACAGCACCTGTGACCCGCAACGGTGTTTCGCCGCAGTAGACCAGGGATGCGTTGGCAGGACAGCTGCATGGCTGATCGAAGCGGGTCTCAGTGGTGCGGGCTGTCCCCGAAGGCCGTCACGGTCAGGAAACGGATGGGCAGTTCGACGAGGGTCTCCGGACCGTGCGGGGCCTCGCCGTCGAACTGCAGGGCGTCGCCGGGGCGCAGGGTGTAGCTGGACTTGCCGTGGCCGTAGACCATCTCTCCCTCCAGCATGTAGATGATCTCCGTGCCGGCGTGCTGGAACAGCGGGAAGACCTCACTGGACTCGGTCAGCGTGACCAGCAGGGCGTCCATCCGTTTGTGCGCGCCCCGCAGTGAGCCGAGCTGGGCGTACTCGTGACCGACGCGGGTGCCACGCCGCGCGATCCGGGCGCCGTGCCCCGCGGGGACGAAGACGGCCTCGCGTTCGTCGTCCATACCTCGAAACAGGGCGGTGACCGGGACGTCCAGTCCGCGCGCGAGCCGGGAGAGCGTGGTGAGGCTGCATGCGGTCTGGGCGTTCTCGATCTTCGACAGCATGGCCTTGGAGATGCCGACCCGCTGCGCCATCTCGCCCACCGAGAGCCCGGCCGCCTGCCGGTACTCGCGGGCTCGGATCGCGATGATGCGCTCCAGCGCCTTGTCATCGGAGTTGGAGTCCGCTGCGGGTTCGGGCTGCTCGGCGTGCTCGGTCACCGGCGCATCCTACGCCGGGCGTCCCAGGCGAAAGCGGGGGTGGGGCTCGGCGCGGCCGGTGGCGAGGTCGGCGGCCATGGCGCCGATGAGCGGGGCGAACTTGGCGCCGTGGCCGGAGCACGGGGAGACGACGACCAGCGGGCCGTGGCGGTCGAGGACGAAGTCCTCGTCGGGGGTGGTGGTGTAGAGGCAGGTCGCTTCGGCCACCGGGTCGGGATCGAGGCCCGGGAGCCGGTCGTGGACGAAGGTGCTCAGCCGGGTGCGCGACGACGGGTCGACAACCCCGTCGCGGGTGCGGGCGGTGGTGGGGGTGCCGCGGTCGTGCTCGGCGACCTTGACCGCGGGGAGCGGGCCGCCGTCGGCGCCGGACGGGAGTCCGAAGACCTGCATCGCCTCGTCCTTGGAGACCAGGGTCGGCCACTGCACGTGCGGCTCCCGTTGCCGGAAGTGGAAGACCTGTTGCTGGGTGACGCGCAACGGCGGCAGGGGTACGGGCAGCCGGAGGTCGGGCAGCCAGGGACCGGCCGCGATCACCACGGTGCCGGCGGTGAGTTCACGGCCGTCGTCGGTGCGCACCAGCGCCTTTTCCCGTACCCGTGCCCGTACGTCGATATCCGTCACGCGTACGCCGGTCAGCACGTCCGCGCCGTGCTCGACGGCCCGGCGTATGCATGCCGCGACGGTCTGGTCGGCGTCGATGACACCCGCGTCCGGGTGGTGGAGCGCCGGTCCGGTGAAGCGGATGTACGGCCAGCGCTCCGCGGCGGCTTGAGCGCCGAGGAGTTCGTACGGCACTTTGGCCGCGCCCAGCACAGCGGCCAGCCCCTCCGGGTCGCGCCCCTCCCCCAGGTCGAGGCCACCGGTGATGCCCAGCAGGGGGGTCGAGCTGTCGTGTTCCAGCTCGCGCCAGTACTCGTGCGCCTGCCCGGTCAGCCGTACGTAGAAGGGGTCGGCGTACGCCCGCCGGAAGATCCGGGAGGTGCCGTGCGAGCTGCCGTGCCGGTGGCCGATGTCGTACCCCTCGATCAGGGTGACCTCGTGGCCCTGCCGGGCGAGCTGCCAGGCGGTGGCCGCGCCCATGAGTCCGGCGCCGACGACGGCGATCACAGGCCCGCTCCGGGGATCCAGTCGGTGCCGGCGAGCGGGATGCGGGCCATGGCGGCGGACTCGATGGTGAGGGCGACGAGGTCCTCGGGTTCGAGGTGGTGGAGGTGGGCCTTGCCGCAGGCGCGGGCGAGGGTCTGGGCCTCCATGGTCATCACCCGGAGGAAGTTGGCGAGTCGGCGGCCGGCGTCGACGGGGTTGAGGCGGGAGGCCAGTTCCTCGTCCTGGGTGGTGATGCCGGCGGGGTCGCGGCCGTCCTGGTAGTCGTCGAAGTACCCTGCGGCGGAGCCGAGTTCGCGGTACTCGGCGTCGTACTTCGGGTGGTTGTCGCCGAGCGCGATCAGCGCGGCCGTGCCGATGGCGACCGCGTCCGCCCCCAGGGCGAGGGCCTTGGCCATGTCGGCGCCGGAGCGGATGCCGCCGGAGACGATCAGCTGGACCTCTCGGTGCACGCCCAGCTCCTGCAGCGCCCGCACGGCCTGGGGCAGAGCGGCCAGGGTGGGGATGCCGACCTGTTCGATGAAGACGTCCTGAGTGGCGGCCGTGCCGCCCTGCATGCCGTCGACGACCACGACATCGGCGCCGGCGTGGACGGCAAGCTTGACGTCGTAGTACGTCCGGGTCGCGCCGACCTTCACATAGACCGGCTTCTCCCAGTCGGTGATCTCGCGCAGTTCGAGGATCTTGATGGCGAGGTCGTCGGGACCGGTCCAGTCGGGGTGGCGGCAGGCGCTGCGCTGGTCGATGCCGACGGGCAGGGTGCGCATGCCGGCGACCCGGTCGGTGATCTTCTGGCCGAGCAGCATGCCTCCGCCGCCGGGCTTGGCGCCCTGGCCGAGGACGATCTCGATGGCGTCGGCGGCGCGCAGGTCGTCGGGGTTCATGCCGTAGCGGGACGGCAGGTACTGGTACACGAGGTGCTTGGAGTGGCCGCGCTCCTCGGGGGTCATGCCGCCGTCGCCGGTGGTCGTGGAGGTGCCCGCCTCGCTGGCACCGCGGCCGAGGGCCTCCTTGGCCTGGGCGGACAGGGCGCCGAAGCTCATGCCGGCGATGGTGACGGGGGTGTCGAGCCGCAGGGGGTGCTTGGCGTGCCGGGTGCCGAGGACGACGTCCGTGTCGCAGCGCTCGCGGTACCCCTCCAACGGGTAGCGGGACATGGAGGCGCCAAGCAGCAGCAGGTCGTCGAAGTGCGGGAGCTTCCGCTTGGCGCCCCAGCCGCGGATGTCGTAGACACCGGTCTCGGCGGCGCGCTGGATGGCGTGGATGGTGGCGCGGTCGAAGGTGGCGGACTCGCGCAGGCCAAGGGATGCAGGTTCCAAGATGAACTCCTCCAAGAGGGCGAGGCGTAGCGCCCCTTAAGGGGCGCGGGGCTGTGTCGATATGCGGCTCCGCCGCGCGGGCGCGACCAGCCACATCCAGCCCGCGGTGTGGGGACGACCTCCCAGCGGAGCTAATACGCCGCCGAGTTGTCGACCTCGAAGTGATACAGCTCGCGTGCTGACCCGTAGCGTCGGAAGTCGGCGGGGTCCTCGTCGCGCTCTGCCGTCTTGAGCAACTCGGCCAATTCGACGAAGTGTTCCGCGCGCATCTCCTTCTCCACGCAGTCGGCGCCGAGCGACTTGACCATGCCGCGGACGTAGATGCGGGCCTCGTAGAGGGAGTCGCCGAGGGCGTCGCCCGCGTCGCCGCAGACGACCAGGCGTCCGGCCTGCCCCATGAAGGCGCTCATGTGGCCGACGTCTCCGCCGACGACGATGTCCACGCCCTTCATGGAGATGCCGCAGCGGGCGGACGCGTCACCGTCGATCACCAGGAGCCCGCCGTGGGCGGTGGCACCGGCGGACTGGGAAGCGTTGCCGCGGACCCGGACGGTGCCGGACATCATGTTCTCGGCGACTCCGGTGCCGGCGTTGCCGTGGACGGTGACCGTGGCGCGCTGGTTCATGCCGGCGCAGTAGTAGCCGACGTGACCTTCGATGTCCACGGCGAGGTCCTCGCGGATCCCGCAGGCCACGGCGTGCGCACCTCGCGGGTTGAGGACCCGCCAGGAGGTCGCCTCCGGGGCGTGCAGCGCCTGGTTGAGCTCCCGTACGGGGGTCTCGGCCAGGTCGATCAGCGTCGCCATACGTACACCTCTTCCGGCTCGGGTTCGAAGATGCGGGCGTGCTCGATGCCCGGCAGGACGTCCAGCGCCCGGTACTCGGAGGCCATCGCCACCCATGCGGCCGTCTCCGCGACCAGTGCCGGTTTGCAGGCGATGGCGTCGCGGACGACCGCGAAGGAGTCGCCAGTGGACACGAGCAGCGTGTAGAAGCCGTCGAACCGCTCGCACAGCAGCGTCAGCGCCTTCTCCAGGTCGGCTCCCTGAGCGAGCTGGTGGGCGATGAAGCGCGCGCCGACCTCGGAGTCGTTCTCACTGTCGAACTCGACTCCCTGGGCGCGTAGTTCACGCCGGATGGTGGCGTGGTTGGCGAAGGAGCCGTTGTGCACCAGGCACTGTCCCGGGCCCACGGAGAAGGGGTGGGCGCCCTCAGGGGTGACGGCCGACTCGGTGGCCATCCGGGTGTGGCCGACGCCCTGCCGGCCGGTGGCACCGGCGAGCCCGAAAGACTCGGCCAACCGCACCGGATTCCCGATGCCCTTGAGTACGGCCATGTCCGTGCCGGAGCCGATGACGGTGGCCTTCGGCAGCGCGGCCGGGACGGCCGCGAGCAGGCCGGCGACCGAAAGAGCCGCGTGCACGACCGTGGTGGCGTCGGCCGCGACGGCCTCGGCGCCGGGCAGTGCGGCTTCCGCCTCGGCCGGCGTGACCCCGAGCAGCGAGACGACGGCACGTCCCGGCGGGGACAGGCGGGGGTCGCCGTAGACCGCGACCCCCGCCGAATCCGGGCCGCGTTCGACGACCTGCTCCAGCATGGCGGTCAGCAGTTCGCCGAGCCGTGGTTCGAGGGAGGGCTCACGCAGGTGGAGCCCCACGATTCCGCACATCTCAAGTCCCTTCGGAAGGCGGTCGGAAGGCGGTCAGAAGGCGGTCAGATAGCGGTCGAGCTCCCAGGGGCCGACCGTGGCGTGCCAGTCGAAGAACTCCTTGCGTTTGAGGTCGGCGAAGTACCGGCTGACCCCGGTCCCGGCCGCGTCCAGGGCGCCGCTGATGACGTCGTCGGCCTGCAGGGCCTCGACGGCGTGCAGCAAGGTGGGCGGGAGTTCCGGGCCCTTGCCCGCCGCGCCGGGCTCGCCCGGGTCGAGGTCGCGTTCGACGCCGTCGAGGCCCGCGGCGAGGGCGGCGGCAGCGGCGAGGTAGGGGTTGGCGGCGCCGTCGCCGCCGCGCAGCTCGATGCGGTTGCCGTCGGGAACGCGGACGAAGTGGGTGCGGTCGTTGCCGCCGTAGCCCGCCACGCTCGGCGACCAGGTGGCGCCGGAGCGGGTGGAGACCGCGCGGGTGCGCTTGTAGGAGTTGACGGTCGGCGCGATGACGGCCTGCAGCGCCCGCGCGTGCTCGACGATCCCGGCGACGAAGGAGTAGGCGAGCGGGGAGAGACCGAGCCCGCGCCCGTCGGCGGCGTCGGGGAAGGCGGGTTCGTCGCCCCGCCACAGCGACATGTGCAGGTGCATGCCGGTGCCGGTGCGGTCGGTGAACGGCTTCGGCATGAACGTGGCGGTCATGCCGCGCTGTTCGGCCAGCACCGACACCAGGTAGCGCATGGTGATGACCCGGTCGGCGGTGGTGAGGGCGTCGGCATGCTTGAAGTTCTGTTCGAACTGGCCATTGCCGTCCTCGTGGTCGTTGGCGTAGTTGCCCCAGCCGAGCGCGTTCATGGCGCTGGAGACCGCGGTGAGGTGGTCGTACATCCGGGTCAGGCCGCGTGCGTCGTAGCAGGGCTGGGCGGCGGTGTCCTTGGCGTCGGCGACGCTGAGCACGCCGTGCTCGTCCCGGTTGACCAGGAAGTACTCGACCTCGGCGCCCACGGACATCGACAGCCCCTGGGCCGCCGCTCGCTCCAGCAGCCGGCGCAGGATGACGCGCGGGGCGTAGGGCCAGGGTTCGCCCTCCACGTACGGGTCGCAGTGGACGAGGGCGAGGCCGGGCTTGACGAAGGGGACGGGTGTGTACGAGCGGGCGTCGGGCCGGGCGATGACGTCGGGGTCGCTGGGCTGCTGGCCGAGTGCGCCGGCCGCGTATCCG
Organism: Streptomyces sp. NPDC002845; assembly: GCF_053591955.1. Classification (NCBI taxonomy): domain Bacteria; kingdom Bacillati; phylum Actinomycetota; class Actinomycetes; order Kitasatosporales; family Streptomycetaceae; genus Streptomyces; species Streptomyces sp. NPDC002845. Next base: position 37,567 of record NZ_JBSFUU010000023.1, read on the forward strand.
GCGAAGCCGACGCCCTCGTCGCGGAGTTCGTCGACAGCCTGGGCGGGGACGAGCTTGGCGCACGGCTTGCCGGTGAGGTCGACGAAGACGGCGAGCACGAACTCGATGCCGTCGGCGCGGACCAGTTCGGCCAGGTCGGTCGTCATGGGGTCTCCTAAGAGGTGTCCACTGACATGAACCAATGTTGCACATAAGTAGACAGACGCTTCGTTACGGCGGGATTTCCGTGCGGGAAGGTCCGGGTAAGCCGAAGGGCCGGGCACCGCCTCCGAAGAAGCAGAACCCGGCCCTGACCATCCGCCAGGAGACGACGTATCAGGACCCCGCCGCACCGAACCTCTCGTTCGGACCGCCGATGGGCAGCCCCGCCAGCAGCGCACGTCGGCTGGCCCGAACGTGCTCACGCATCACGTGCTCGGCGCTGTCGCCGTCCTTCTCCAGGATCAGCTCCAGGACGAGGTGGTGCTCACGGTCCGACTGCAGGGCCCGGCCCGGCTGGCTCAGCGACGTGTTCACCAGCCGGGAGTAGGCCAGCTGATTCATCAGCATCCGGTAGTGGGATTCCAGCTTGCTGTTGTCGGCACCGGCTATGAGCAGGTCGTGGAACTCCTGGACCAACTCCGCGTACCGCTCCCGGTCGTCCCGCGCCACCGCTTCGTCGGCCTCGCGCAGGTTCCGCTCCAGCAGGTCGATCTCCGCGACGCGGCCGCGCCGGGCGAGGAGGCGGGCGGCCGCGCCCTCGAGGAGTTCCTTCATCTCGAAGAGTTCCGTGATCTCGCGGCGGGAGGGGGTGGTGACGAACGTCCCGACGCGGGGCCGGATCTCGACCAGCCCTTCGGTCTGCAGCTGCTTGAGGGCCTCGCGTACCGGCGTACGGCTGACGCCGAACTCTTCTGCGAGGGCGAGCTCCGAGAGCGGTGCCCCGGGATCGATGTCTCCTTTGATGATTCGCCGGCGCATTTCGGCGATCACCCTGGCCTGCATCGACCCGTTCTTCGGTTCGCTTTTTGCGCGATTCACCGAACCCTCCTCCGTCTCCCGAGCCACCCGCCGGTCATCCCAGCGGCGCGAGCGCGCCACCGTCGAAGAACTTACCCGCGCTGTAGACCATCGGATGGCGCTCGGCGACCGCGGCGTGCACCACGCGGCAGATGAACACGGTATGGGTGCTGGCCTGCAGCCGCTCGCGGATCTCCACCTCCATCTGCGCACTGCTCCGAGCGATCAGCGGACTGCCGAACGGGCCGCCCTCCCATTCCACCTCCTTGAACTTGTCCCCGGCCTTGCCCGCGAACGTACCGACGACGTCGAGTTGGTCCGTGGACAGGATGTTGATCGCGAGGTGGTCCGCCCGGAACAGACAGTCGTGGGTGGACGAGGTGCGCTGAACGCACACCATCACGGTGGCGGGATCGAGCGAGATACTCGAGAACGCGTTGACGGCCAGCCCTCTGGGGGTCTCCCCGTCCATCGCGGTCACGACCGTGACACCCGTGACGAACTGCCGGTTGACCTGCTTCATCACGTCGATGTCGGGCTTCGAGGCCGGCGAGGCCATGGAGGTGCTCCTACTCATCTTGATCGTCAGTCCTGTCCCACCCGGATGACGCCCAGCGCCGCCAGCAGCGCCCGGGGATCCCACGTCACGTGCTCCTCGACGATCCGGTCCCCCTCGAAGCGGGCGAAGGTGGCGCCGCTGACGTCGACCTGCCGGTTGGTGGGAGGAACACCGAGGAAGGAGTTGGTATGCGTGGCCCTGCTGTGCCAGCGGATCGCGGCGCGATCGCCCTCGACCACGATGTCGTCGATGTTCGTGACCAGGTCCGGGAACGCCGCACGGGTGGAGACGATCGCCGCCTTGAAGGCGTTCAGGTCCTGCGGGTGCGGGTCCTGGCCGTGGCGGAGGTAGGCCGGGCTCAGCAGCTCGTCGAGGGCATCGACGTCACCGTGGCCCCAGGCCGCGGCCCACGCCTTCTCGATGAGCCCGCGACGGGCGTCAGGGTGCGACATCGGTCTTCACCTTTCGGTCTGCGCGGTCTGCTTGGTCTGGGTTTGGGTCTGCGTTTCGGTCTGCGTTTCGGTCTGCGTACAGCTCCTTCCAGAAGGACACCGCGAGGGCCGCGATGATCACCAGGAAGGGCAGCGACGTGACGATGACGGTGTTCTGCAGCGCGCTGAGGCCGTCGGCGAGCATCAGCGCGATCGCGGTGACGCCGGTGAGGACGCCCCAGAGGACGAGAACAGGGCGGCGGGGATTCAGCGAGCCGTCGGACGTCATCGAACCCAGCACGTAGGTGTTGGAGTCGGCACTCGTCACGAAGAAGATCAGTGCGAGCAGGACGGCGATCGCCGAGGTGACGGTTGTCAGAGGGAAGTGCTCCAGAGTCGCGAAGAAGGCGTTGCCGAAGTCGGCCGCAGTCTGCTCGGCGATGTCTCCGCCCTTGAACAGGTCCACGTTGATGGCCGAGCCGCCGAACACCGCGAACCAGGTGAAGAAGGCGATGCTCGGAACGACCAGGACACCCACGATGAAGCCGCGGATCGTGCGGCCACGGGAGATCCGGGCCAGGAAGATGCCGACGAAGGCACCCCACGACACCCACCACGCCAGCATGAAGTAGGTCCACCACTGCATCCACTCCAGCCCGCCGAAGGCGGTGCCCTGCAGGCTCATCCGGAAGAAGTCGGTGGCCCAGAGACCGATCGACTCGATGTAGAGGTTGGCGATGAAAACCGTCGGTCCCACGATGAGCATGAACACGAGCATCGCGATCGCCAGGGTGCCGCTGGTGAAGCTCAGCCGCTTGATCCCCTTGTTGATCCCGGTGACGGCCGACAGGGTGAAGACCGCGGTGATGGCCGCGATGATGAGGACCTGGGCGACGGAGTTGACGGGCACGCCGAACAGCCGGCCCATCCCGTTGTTGATCTGGAGTGCGCCCAAGCCCAGTGACGTGGCCGTGCCGAAGAGGGTCGCGAACACCGCGAGCACGTCGATCGCCTTGCCGATCGGCCCGTTCACCCGATCGCCGAGGAGCGGCACGAACAGCTGGCTGACCAGGGGGCGGCGGCCCTTGCGGTAGGTGGAGTAGGCGATGGCGAGACCGAAGACGGCGAAGACCGCCCAGGCATGCAGACCCCAGTCGAAGTAGGAGTACTGGAGGGCTCTCACCGCTGCCTCGGGAGTGTTCGGGTCGGCTAGGCCGTGCGGAGGCGTCGCCAGATGCGAGATCGGCTCGGCGACGCCGAACGAGACCAGGCCGATGCCCATCACGGCGCCGAGGAGCATCGCGAACCAGGCCGGAGTGGAGAACTCCGGCCTGTCGGTGTCCTTACCGAGCCGCATGTTGCCGGCGGGGCTGAAGGCAAGGAAGACCAGGAAGATCAGGATGCCGAGGGTGACGACCAGGAAGGCCCAGCCGAAGGTCGAGGTGACCCAGTTCAGCGAGGACGTCGTGACCTTGTTGAGGTTCTCGGTGAAGACGGTCGCCCAGGCGACGAAGATCGCGGCAACGCCGACCGAAGCCCAGAAAACGGAACCGAGCTTGCCGCCGCCACGACCTGCTCCTGTGCCATCAGTGGTGCTTTTCCCACCGCTCCCCGAGGGCGTCGCGGGCGTCGCTTCCGCGCCCGTTCCAAGGTGACTGGACATAGAACTCCTTGGGTCGGCGGGGCCAATGGCCACCCGGTCTGGCATACAAGCAGCAGTAAGGCATGTCATAGATGGAGCGTCAAGGGTTCGATGGCTGGAAATCATCCTCCGACTGTGAGCGCCACTCATAGTTACAGGTCAGAGGCTACTTATTGGTCTCGATGAGGAGGTTGACCGACCATCAGACCGACCATGAGAAGCCCTCCCGCTACCCCCTTGACCGGCATAAGAAGCGACTCCTACCATCATGTGCCATGCAAGAGCGCATGGATCACCCTGACGAGAGCCTCGGCCTGAGGAAGCTCGTGCTCTACCGCGACGTCGTCCTGACCGAGGCGGGAACGGCACCCGCTCAGCCCGCGCGGCGAGCCAGCGTCGCCGCGGTCATACGGAACCCATGGGCGGGCACCGACCCATCGGCTGATCTGTCGATGGAGCAGAGCCGCATCGCCCCGGTGCTCGCCAGGTTGCTGACCGATCGGCTCATCGCTTCCCTGGGCGGCGTGGACGAGATCGAAGCGTTCGGCAAGGCCGCCATCGTGGGTACGGCGGGCGAGATCGAGCACGCCGGGGCCCTCATCCACACCCCGTACTTCGGCAACCTGGTGCGGGAGTTCCTCCACGGCGAGTCGATCATCTGCTTCGTCGACACACGTGCCGAAGCGGGCGAGACGCTGGTCGTCCCGCTCTGGCACAAGACACATGCCTCGACGCGCAGTCACTACCAGACCATCAGTGCCCGCGTTTCCGACGCCCCGCGCGCGGACGAGATCGTCGTCGTCGCGGCCGCGTCGACGGGGCCGCGTCCGCACCCCCGTATCGGGGACCGCAGGACCGACCCCGTCGTCATCACCGAAACTCTGGAGGTTGTTCCCTCATGAGCGTCCGCAAGATCGTGACCGTCGTCGAGGAGATCCGCGCCGAAGGCGGCCGCGCGGTCGAACGCCCCGCCCGGGTCGCCGTCGTCGCGGCGGTGATCGAGAACCCCTGGGCCGGTCAGGGCTTCGTCGAGGATCTCGCTCCCGGCATCGAGGCGAACGCCTCCGACCTCGGCGCGCTGCTGGCCCCGGCGGTGCTCGACGCGCTCGGGGCCCCCGCCGAGGCATACGGCAAGGCGGCCATCGTCGGCCTGGACGGCGAGATCGAGCACGGCTCGGCCCTGATCCACACGCTCAGGTTCGGCGACCACTTCCGCAAGGCCGCGAACGCCACCACCCTGCTGCCCGCGGTCGAGAAGCGCGGGCCCGCCGGCGTGGTCTTCGACATCCCGCTGAAGCACATCACCGACGCCACGATCCGCTCGCACCACCAGAGCATCGAGGTCCGCATCAGCGACGCTCCCCACCCGAACGAGATCGTCATCGCGCTTGCGGCGGCCTCCCAGGGGCGCCCCCAGCAGCGCCTGGCGCCGCTCACGACCGAGCAGTAGGCATACATGAACAAGCCCACCGTGGTGTTGCTGCACGGCGTCGGGCTCGACCACACCATGTGGGAGCCCACCGCCGCGCTCCTGGCCGACCGCTTCGCCGTGATCACCCCCGACCTGCCGGGCCACGGCACCCGCCCGCCGGTGCGCGACGGGGTGACGCTCGCGGACCTGGCCGACGGGGTCGTCGGTGAGATCCCGGCAGGCTCGCACCTGGTCGGATTCTCGCTGGGCGCACTGGTCGCCCAGCATGTAGCGCTGCACCACCCGGCGCTGGTGGCCACACTGACCTCGGTCAGTTCGGTGTGCCGGCGTACCGCCGAGGAGCGGGCGTCCGTACTCGACCGGCTGCGCACCGCGGAGGCCGACTTCACGGCGAGTGCGGCCGCATCCCTGAAGCGGTGGTACGACGGCACCGACGTCGGCCCCGACCGGGTGGCCCGCACCAAGGCCACGCTGCTTGCCAACGACGTCAGGTCCTTCCTGAACTGCTATCGGGTGTTCGCCACGGCGGACGCCGAGATCGCGCCGGACCTGGCCGCCATCGCCGTACGGGCACTGGCGGTGACGGGCGGGAACGACCCCGGGTCCACGCCCGAGATGACCCACCGGCTCGCCGCGGCGCTCCCCGACTGCCGCGCGGTGGTCATCCCCCAGGCGCGTCACATGCTGCCCGTCGAGCGCCCCGAGGCGTTCACCGACTCCCTCACCACCTTCATCGGAGAGTGCGCGCATGTCTGACCTCACCACGTTGCAGCACTTCATCGGCGGGGCATGGGTCGAGCCCGCGTCGGGCGAGTACTTCGAGAGCACCAACCCGGCCACCCGCGAGGTCCTCTACCGGGCCGCGCGCGGGAACGCCGCCGACATCGCGAACGCCGTGGCCGCCGCGAGGACGGCGTTCGAGGACCCGCGCTGGCGCGACCTCAGCCAGACGCGACGCGGACACCTGCTGCGGCGCCTGGGCGACCTGATCGCCGCGAACGCCGAAGACCTGGCCCGCATGGAGACGCAGGACAACGGCAAACTGCTGCGCGAGATGCGCGGGCAGCTCGCCACCCTGCCGGAGTATTACTACTACTACGCCGGACTGGCCGACAAAATCCACGGCGACTTCATCCCCACCTCCGACCGGCAGGTACTCAACTACACGGCCCGGGAGCCCCTCGGCGTGGTCGGAGCGATCACCCCCTGGAACTCTCCGCTGACACTGACCAGCAGCAAACTGGCGCCCGCGCTCTGCGCCGGCAACACCGTCGTGATCAAGCCCTCGGAGTACACGTCGGCCACGGTGCTCAAGCTCGCCGAACTGGCACTGGAGGCAGGGTTCCCGCCGGGTGCGGTGAACGTCGTCACCGGGTTCGGCGCCGAGGCCGGGCAGGCCCTGGTCGACCACCCCGACCTCGCGAAGATCTCCTTTACCGGCAGCACCGCCACCGGGGCGCGCATCGCCGCCGCGACGGCGAGCCGATTCATCGGCTCCACGCTCGAACTCGGCGGCAAGTCACCCAACATCGTCTTCGAGGACGCGAACATCCCGAACGCCGCGATGGGCGTCGTCGCCGGCATCTTCGCCGCCGCCGGACAGACCTGCATCGCCGGCAGCCGGGTGTTCGCGCACCGGTCCGTATACGACGAGCTCCTCGAACGAGTCTCGGAACGCGCCAGGACCATCGTCATCGGCGACCCCCTGGACGAGAAGACCGAACTCGGTCCCCTGGCCTTCGCGGACCAGCGCGACAAGGTGGCCGGCTACGTCGACCTCGGACGCGGCGAAGGCGCCCGGGTACTGACCGGCGGACACCCCACCGACGGCGGCGGCCTGGGCGGCTACTTCTACGAGCCGACCGTCCTCGTGGACGTCGACAACGGTATGCGCGTCGTGCGCGAGGAGATCTTCGGCCCCGTCCTGGCGATCATGCCGTTCGATACCGAGGACGAGGTCGTACGCCTGGCGAACGACACCGACTACGGACTCGCGGCCGGCGTGTGGACCACGAACCTCGCCCGGGCACACCGGATGGCAGCGCGCCTGGACGCCGGGACCGTGTGGGTCAACACCTATCGGGCCATGTCCCCGATGTCACCGCGCCAGGGCTTCAAGACCAGCGGCGTCGGCGTCGAGCACGGCACCGAGACGATCAAGGAATACACGCGGCTCAAGAGCGTCTGGATCAACACGAGCGAGGAACCAGTGGCCGACCCGTTCACCATGCGGGGCTGATGTCTGACATGCCACAGGTCGCCATCACCCTCGCCGAGGGCCGCACCCCGGCGCAGATCCGGGACCTGATGCACGAGGTGCACGCCGCGGTCCTGCGCACCGTGGACACACGGCCCGAGTACATCCGCATCGTCGTCCACGAGGTCCCCCGGACGCACTGGGCCACCGGTGACGTCACCCTCACCGAGATGGACGCCGCAACAGCAGTGGAGGAGCAGTCATGAGGTTTTCGTTGTTCGTGCACATGGAGCGCTGGGACGAGGAGGTCAGCCACCGGCAGCTCTTCGAGAACCTCTCCGAGCTGGTCCTGATGGCCGAGGCCGGCGGGTTCAGCACCGTATGGATCGGGGAGCACCACGCGATGGAGTACACGATCTCCCCCAGCCCGATGCCGCTGCTCGCCCACCTGGCCGCGAAGACCTCGACCATCCGCCTGGGTGCCGGGACCGTCATCGCCCCGTTCTGGCACCCGCTCAGGGTCGCCGGTGAGTGCGCGCTGCTCGACGTCATCAGCAACGGCCGGATGGAGGTCGGACTGGCCAGGGGTGCCTACCAGTTCGAGTTCGACCGACTGGCGGGCGGGCTGCCTGCCGCCGACGGCGGAGAACACCTGCGGGAGCTCGTGCCGGCCGTCCGGGCGCTCTGGCAGGGCGACTACGCCCACGACGGCGAGATCTGGCAGTTCCCGACCTCGACCAGTGTGCCGAAGCCGGTGCAGCAGCCCACACCGCCCATGTGGATCGCCGCTCGCGACCCCGCCTCCCACGACTTCGCGGTGGCGCAGGGCTGCAACGTCATGGTCACCCCGCTGATGAAGGGCGACGAGGAAGTCGCCGACCTCAAGCGGAAGTTCGACACCGCCGTGGCGAACCATCCGGAGGTCCCGCGTCCCGACCTGATGGTGCTGCGGCACACGCACGTCCACTCCCCTGACGAGCCCGACGGCTGGCGCCCGGCCGCGGAGGCGATCAACCGCTTCTACCGGACCTTCGACGCCTGGTTCGGCAACAAGACCACCCCGCAGAACGGGTTCCTGCCGCCCAGCCCGGAGTCGAAGTTCGAAGGCCGACCGGAGTTCCAGCCGGAGTCACTGCACAGGACCGCGATGATCGGCACTCCGGCCGAGGTCATCGAGCGGCTGCGCTCCTATGACGAACTCGGCGTCGACGAGTACAGCTTCTGGATCGACAACAGCATGTCGCACCAGGCGAAGCTCACGTCGTTGGAGCTGTTCATCAAGGAAGTCATACCGGCCTTCCAGTGAACCGACGCGGACGGCAACAGCCGTATCTCGTAGGCGGACTTCGTATGAGGACCACGCACACACCGGGGAAATAGGGCTCTCCTGCCGTATGAGTGGGTCACTCTGTGGTGGGTTGGCGGCCGGGGAGGGTGGGTCTGTCTCCGGCGAGGGTGAGCATGACGAGGGCGATGATGGCGTCGGCGGTGTGGAAGCCGAAGCCGCGGCGGATGATCAGGCGGGTCTTGGTGTTCGTGGTCTCGATGAGTCCGTTGCTCATGCCGGTGGTCAGGGCGGCGCGGATGGCGTCGTAGTGGCGGCGGATACGGCGAGCCCGCCGTCTGCTCGCGCTGGCATGGTGCTATGGAAGTCCTGACAGGCTCGACCAGTGGTGTCTTCCCGAGAAGGACGTCTACGCCGTCGACATCCATGACCACACCTCTACGTTGTTGCTCCGTCTGCCGAACACCACCCAGATCACCGGATTCGCCCACGGGCCCGACGACACGGTGTATCTCCTGACCGACATCCGTGGCAACAACCAGACCCCGCGGCCGCACCTGCTGCAATTGGAGCTCCCAGCCGCGATGCTGCGTTGATCTCCGGTGGGGCCCCACTCTCCCCGTCGATCACCGCCCCGGCAGCCGAGCCCTCCGTTGTTTCGGCTGCAGCCCGCAAGCGGTCGCGGCAGTGGCCGATCTGATCACCCGCCGCTTCAGCGGGACGGCCGTCAGCGTGCTACTGGTAGACGGTGGCGATCGATGTGGAGACGCTGGCTCCGCTGCCGGGGGGCGGCGTAGGAGATCGTCCACGGGGCGGCGGTCTTGTTCGGGTAACCGTACAGATAGCCGCCATTGTCGTAGCTGTAGTTGAGGCGCTGCCCCGCCAGCGTCAAGGTGCCGCCACCAGCGAACGAGCAGCGGGCGCCGTTGGCCAGGACAAGGATGATCGGCTCGATGTCGGGTCCGCCGGCATGTGGTTGTTGTTGCCGGGAAAGCCCTCAGGGACCGACAGTTCGACCATACGGTCGGGGCCCCGTCCAAACACAGGGCGCTGGTGTCCGCGGGGTTGGAGTCCGGGGAGAAACACGGGTCGAGGATCCGGTCGCCGACTGTGCAGCGCCAGGCGTCCGTGCGCATAGTGGATTCGGCGGTCCCGAAGCAGGAGCCCCTGGCCCGGTCGGTGATGGTGACACCGGTTGCTGGGGTGCCGCTCGGTGACCAGGGGCTGAGAGTGACCACCTGTCTGCGTCGGCGCGGACGAGGCCGCGGCGGTCGGGGTCTGTGACTCGGTGGTGACTGGACGGGCATGGGGTGACGTGGTCGCTGCCGGTTCGGCGGCAGGGGTGGAGCGAGCCGCAGTTGCCTGCGGAGAGTGAGTGCCGCGCGCTGGGGCGTGGCCCGGGGTCAGCGCGAACCAGGTGCCCGTGGCTGCTGCGACAAACACGGCGGCCGCGGCGGCGATGAGCCGGGCGCGCCTGCCGGGACGACGTATGGCCGGAGCGGGCCAGGCGGGGCCAGTGCCGGTGGACACAACGGGTCAGCGCCTCGTAGGCATCCCGGCAGTCCGGGACGTTGTCCGACCTGATGTCGAGGAAATGAGCACCACCAGCCTCAAGCCCGTACCACTCACCCTGCCATCGGAGGGGCAGAGGCCCTGAGAGTGCCGGTCGGCGCCTCCCTCAAGATCCGGACCACACGCGGGACAGCACCGCTCATCGAGCCTCAGCCTCCGCTGTTTTCGCAGGTCTCTGACTCTGGCAGGTCGAGTCTGTACCACCAGCAGACGAGGAACCCGATGGCGACCGCGGCTCAGGGCCCACAGGTTCAACGGACGCTCTCACAGCCGTGCCGCTGCCCTTCTGATCACGCCGTTGACCTGCAACAACACCCTGAACGAGGCGAGATGAAGGCGGATTCGACCCGAATTCGACCCGGAAGCCTCTCATCACGGCAACAACCCTTCTTGAGCTGCGGCTATACAACTTCTGCCGCTGTACCAGTCATATACGGCCAAGAAGTCGCCACAAAGGCACTGAATAGGTCATTCATTGCAAATCATCGACGCTGCCACGACGCGAGCCGTCAGTTGAGAACAGGAAACACGACTGCCCTTTCAGCAGGGTTGCGCTCTCAGTGCGCGTATCGCTCAACCGTCCGACCAGGAGCTTTACATCGATCCTTCCGCGAGACGGAAGCGGTATTGCGCCCCCGCGAAGCCCTTCCCGACGATGACGCCACCACACAGAGACGGGAGCCAGCCCCCATGCCTCACATGACCGCCTTCGCCAGGAACCAGTGGTACGTCGCCGCCTACGCCCACGAGGTCGGGCGCGAGCTGCTCGGCCGTACGATCCTGGGTGAGCCGCTCGTCTTCTACCGCACCGAGGGCGAGGGGAAGCCGGTCGCCCTGCACGACCGCTGTGTGCACCGTCGCTATCCGCTCTCCGAGAGCGGGCTCGACGGCGACCGCATCGTGTGCGGCTACCACGGCTTCACGTACGACACGACCGGCACCTGTGTGTACGTCCCGGGGCAGAAGCGGGTTCCGCGCACCGCGCGCGTCACCTCGTACCCGGTGGTCGAGCAGGACTCCCTGATCTGGGTGTGGATCGGCGACCCGGCGCTCGCCGACCCGCAGACGATTCCGCGGGCGAAGCACCTCGACTCCCCCGGCTGGACCACCGTCCGCGGTATGGAGCCCATCGACGCCGACTACGGACTCCTGGTCGACAACCTCCTCGACCTCTCCCACGAGACCTATCTGCACGGCGGCTACATCGGCACCCCCGAGGTCGCCGAGACGCCGATCACCACCGAGGTCGACGAGGGCGCGGGCATCGTGCGGGTGAGCCGGCACATGGACGACGCCGAGTGCCCGCCGTTCTACGCCAAGTCGACCGGCATCAAGGGTCGGATCACCCGCTGGCAGGACATCGAGTACCACGCGCCCTGCCTGTACCTGCTGCACAGCCGGATCGCCCCGGTCGGCGTGGTGCCCGAGCCGGACGGCAGCGACCCGAACGGCTTCCACACCGAGATCACGTACGCGATCACGCCGTCCGGCGACGGCAAGGTGTACGACTTCTGGATGGTCTCGCGCGACTGGGCGACGGACGACGACGAGGTCACCGAGTTCCTGCGGGGCAACAACCACACCGTCGTCATGCAGGACGTCGTCGCGCTCAACCTGCTGCAGAAGACGCTCGGTACCGAGCGCACCGGCTATCAGGAGCTGAGCATCAACATCGACACCGGCGGTCTCGCCGCCCGCCGTATCCTCGCCCGGCTGGTCGAGGAGGGCGACAAGCCCATGGAGAAGGTCCAGTGAGCACTCCTTCCCGCTTTGCTCGAACTGGCGAGATCTACCGCATCGACTGGCTGCCGGGCACCGACATCCTGCACGGCACCTGTCACTGCGGCGCCGAGCAGACCGCCCAGGACCCGATCGAGATGTGGGAGTGGATGCTCGCCCACCCCGAGGGCCACCAGCCACGAGGAAACCAGTCATGACCTTGTACGAAGCCGAACTCGTCGTCGACCGCCGGGAGTCCGCGGCCGACGGCGTACTCGCCCTCACCCTCCGCCATCCGCTGGGCGAGGACCTCCCGGCCTGGGAGCCCGGGGCGCACATCGACGTCGTCCTCGGACCCGGCCTGGAGCGGCAGTACTCCCTGTGCGGGGACCCCGCCGACCGGAGCACCTGGCGGATCGCCGTGCTCGACGAGCCCGAGGGGCGGGGTGGGTCCGCGTATGTGCACCGGGAGTTGAAGGAGGGCGACAAGGTGCGGGTGCGCGGGCCGCGCAACCACTTCGCGCTGGAGGCCGCCCCCCGCTACCGGTTCATCGCGGGCGGCATCGGCATCACCCCCGTCCTGCCGATGCTGGCCGCGGCAGAGGCGGCGGGCGCTCAGTGGACGCTGCTGTACGGCGGGCGGACGCGCGACTCCATGGCGTTCACGGAGGAGTTGAGCGCGTACGGGGACAAGGTCACGATCGCTCCCCAGGACGAGACCGGTCTCCTCCACCTCGGCCCGGTCCTCGACGGGGTCCCCGAGGGCACGCTCGTCTACTGCTGCGGCCCCGGCCCCCTGCTGGACGCGGTCGAGGAGCGCTGCCCCAAGGGTGTGCTGCACGTCGAGCGGTTCGAGCCCAAGCAGCAGGAGACCGGCCCGGACAGCGAGTTCGAGGTGGTGCTGGAGCGCACCGGCCGCACGGTCACCGTCCCGGTGGGCGTCTCCGTGCTCGACACCGTGCGGGCCGCGGGTGTCGAGGTGCTCTTCTCGTGCACGGAGGGTACCTGCGGGACCTGTGAGACGGACGTCCTCGACGGCGTCCCGGACCACCGGGACTCGGTGCTCACGGACGAGGAGCGGGAGGCCGGGGAGACCATGCTCATCTGCGTGTCCCGGTGCCGGGGACCGCGACTGGTCCTCGACCTGTAGCGACCCTCAGGTCCGCTTCGATCCGCGCGACCGTGGCCAGCAGGTGGGGCAGCAGGTCACGGCGCACGGAGTCCACCGAGTTGCGGCTGGCGTGCACGGGGATGTTCACGGCGGCCACCACGTCGCCGTCCCGGCCCCGCACCGGGGCGGCGACCGACCTGAGCCCCTCCTCCAGCTCCTGGTCGACGATGGCGTACCCCTGACGGCGTACCCGGCGGAGTTCGGCCGTCAGGGCGTCCGGCGAGACGATCGTGCGCGCGGTCAGCGGGATCGGGTCGGCGCGGGAGAGCCGCTCCGCGATCTCCTCCTCCGGCAGATGCGCGAGGATCACCCGGCCCACGGAGGTGACGTGGGCCGGGAAGCGGGTGCCGACGGTGATCGTCGCGGTCATGATGCGCCGGGTGGGGACGCGCGCCACGTACACGATGTCGTCGCCGTCCAGGACGCACAGTGAGCTCGACTCTCCCACCTCGGCTGCGAGTTGCTCCAGATGTGGTTCGGCGAGGTCCGGCAGGGTGACGCTGGACAGGTACGAGTAGCCGAGTTCGAGCACGCGCGGAGTGAGCCGGAACAGTCGGCCGTCGGTGTGGACGTAACCGAGGTCGACCAGCGTGAGCAGGAAACGGCGGGCGGCCGCACGCGTCAGCTCGCAGGTGCGGGCGACCTCGCTCAGGGTGAGTGAGGGGTGTTCGGCATCGAAGGCGCGGATGACGGCGAGGCCGCGCTCGAAGGACCGGACGAAGTGCGGTTCGCGGGTTTCAGCAGGCATCGTCGCCTCCACACAGTACGCACGAGAGTGCGCTCCGCGCACGCTAAGAGCACGCTTCGGCAACTGTCAACGACCTTGCGCGTCCTGGGCGTTGACCGTCACGATGCAGCCCTCTACGTTCCCGCTGTGCACCACTGTGCGCTCTGCGCACTTGTGTACGCGTGACCTGTCGGAACAACGCAGTCCCCACAGGAGGAGCCATGCGTCGTCTGCTCACCGGTCTCATGGCCGGTGCTTTCCTGGTTGCCGCGTCGGCCTGCGGTTCGTCCGACTCCTCCGGGGCGTCGGACAGCGACGGTACGTCGTCCGACGGCATCACCACCCTCAAGGTCGGCATCATCCCGATCGTCGATGTCGCGCCCCTCTACCTGGGGCAGGAGAAGGGCTTCTTCAGCGAGCGCGGGATCGAGCTGGAGCTCACCACCGCGCAGGGCGGTGCGGCGATCGTGCCGGGCGTGGTCAGCGAGCAGTTCCAGTTCGGGTTCTCCAACATGACCTCGCTGATGATCGCCCAGACCAACAACGTGCCCGTCCAGGCCGTCGCCAACGGTGCCGCCTCGACGGGCGTGGACGGTGAGGACTTCGGCGCCATCACCGTCAAGGAGGGCAGCGACATCAAGTCGGCTCAGGACCTGGAGGGCAAGCGGGTCGCCGTCAACACGCTGAAGAACATCAACGAGACCGCGGTGCGCGCCTCGGTCCGAGGCGCGGGCGGCGATCCGGACAAGGTGAAGTTCGTCGAGCTCGCCTTCGACCAGATGCCCGCGGCCCTCGACGGCGGCCAGATCGACGCGGCGATGGTGGTCGAGCCGGCCCTCGCCACGATCAAGGGCCAGGGCGGCACCGAGATCGCCTCCGCCCTCGTGGACGTCGCCGAGGACCTCACCGTGGCGATGTACTTCACGTCGACGAAGTACGCGCAGGAGAACCCGGAGATGGTCGCGAAGTTCCAGGAGGCCACCGCCGAGTCCCTCGCCTACGCCGACGAACACCCGGACGAGGTCCGCGAGATCGTCACCACGTACACGAAGATCCCGGCGGAGACGCTGGAGCAGGTGACGCTGCCCAAGTGGCCCGCAGAGGCGAACCGTGAGTCGATCGAGGCGCTCGCCGAACTGGGCGAACAGGACGGCCTCTTCAAGTCCGCGCCGGATTTGGACACCCTGCTGCCGTGAGCCGCCCCTCACTGACGAACGTCGCCCTCGGCGCCACCGGGCTCGCGGCCTTCCTCGCGCTGTGCGAGGCGGTGCCGCGGCTCGGCCTGGTCAAGGAGGACTACTTCCCGCCGGTCAGCCGTATCGCCGACGCCCTGGTCACCGAGCTGGGCGACGACACGTTCTGGACCGCGCTCGGCGACACGCTGACCGGCTGGGCGCTGGGGCTCGTGATCGCCGTGACCGCCGGGATTCTGGCGGGCGTCGTCATCGCGGTCGTCCCGTATCTCCGCGAGGCGACGGCCTCCACGATCGAGTTCCTGCGCCCGATCCCCTCGGTCGCCCTGATCCCCCTCGCCGTGCTCCTCTTCGGCAGCGAACTCCGCTCGGTCCTCCTCCTGGTCGTCTACGCCTCGTTCTGGCAGGTTCTGATCCAGGCGCTGTACGGCGTCCAGGACGTCGACCCGGTCGCCGAGGAGACGGCGCGCAGTTACGGCCTGGGCGCCTGGGCACGGGTCCGGCACGTGCTGTGGCCCACGGCGCTGCCGTACGTCATGACGGGGGTCCGGCTCGCAGCGGCCGTGGCGCTCATCCTGGCCGTGACCGCCGAACTCGTCATCGGGGCCCCGGGGTTGGGTGCGCGCATCGCGGTCGCCCAGGCCTCGCAGGCGGTGCCCGAGATGTACGCGCTGGTGGTGGTCACCGGTGTGCTCGGGCTGCTGATCAACGTGGGGGCGCGTACGGTGGAGCGGCGGGCGCTGGCCTGGCACCAGTCGGTGCGTGGGGAGGTGGCGGTGTGAGACTCGTCCTGGTCCGCCTCTTCTTCGTCCTCGCGCTGCCCGCGCTGCTGGTGGCCGCCTGGTGGGTCGCCTCCGACGACAGCACCGACGTGTTCTGGCCGCCGCTGCGCACGATCCTCACCACGTTCCCGGACGTGTGGACGGGCGAGCGGCTGCGCGACGACGTGCTGCCCAGCGTGCTGCGGCTGTCGGCCGGTTACGCGTCGGCGGCCGTGGTGGGTGTCGCGCTCGGCACGGTCGTCGGCTCGTACCGCCGGGTCCGGGCCGTGTGCGAACCGGTCTTCGAATTCCTGCGCGCGGTGCCGCCGCCCGTCCTCGTCCCGGTCATCATGCTCTTCGCGGGCTTCGGCCACACGATGAAGATCGTCGTGATCGCGAGCGGCTGTGTCTGGCCGATCCTGCTCAACACGGTCGAGGGCGTCCGGGCGGTGGACTCGGTGATGTCCGAGACGGCACGCTCGTACGGTGTCACGGGTCTCGCGCGGCTGCGCCATGTGGTCCTGCCCTCGGCGGGCCCGCAGATCTTCGCGGGGCTGCGCCAGGCGCTGTCGATCGGCATCATCCTGATGGTCATCAGCGAGATGTTCGCGGCCAGCAACGGGCTGGGCTTCACCATCGTCCAGTTCCAGCGCGGCTTCGCGATCCCCGACATGTGGACCGGGATTCTCGTCCTGGGCCTGCTCGGGTTCCTGCTCTCGGTCGTGTTCCAGCTGGTCGAGCGGCGCGTGCTCGGCTGGTACCACGGTCTGCGCGCATCCTCCCGGCGGTCACCGTGAGCTTCACGAAAGGGCAATCCATGCACGCGCTTCTCGCCGTATCCGGCCTCAAGAAGGTCTACGAAGGCTCCGGGCGCCGGGTGGAGGCAGTGCGCGACCTCACCTTCACCGTCGACGCGGGCGAACTCGTCTGTCTGGTCGGCCCGTCGGGCTGCGGCAAGACCACGCTGCTGAAGTGCGTGGCCGGGCTGCTGACGCCGACGTCGGGCGAAGTCCTCCTGGGGCAACGGCCGGTGAGCGGGCCGCCGCCGGGGATGGCGGTGGTCTTCCAGGAGTACGGGCGCAGTCTGTTCCCGTGGATGCGGGTGCGCGAGAACGTCGAACTCCCGCTCAAGCAGAAGAAGCTGCCCAAGCAGCGGCGTCGTGAACTGGTCACCGACGCCCTGGAGTCGGTCGGCCTCGCCGACGCGGCGGGCGCCTACCCCTGGCAGCTCTCGGGCGGCATGCAGCAGCGTGTCGCCATCGCCCGCGCGCTCGCGTACGAGCCCGATGTGCTGCTGATGGACGAGCCGTTCGCGGCGGTGGACGCCCAGACCCGCGCCGATCTGGAGGACCTCGTGCGCGGCCTGTGGCGGGACCGCGGTATCACGATCCTGTTCGTCACCCATGACATCGACGAGGCGGTCTACCTCGGCGAACGTGTCGTGGTCCTCTCCGCCTCCCCCACCGTCGTCCAGGAACAGCTGAAAATCGACCTCCCGCCCGACCGCGACCAGCTCCACACCCGCGTCGCGCCACGCTTCGCCGAGCTGCGGACCCATGTGTACGAGCAGATCCAGGCGGCCAAGCGGGGAGTACCCGAGCCCGAGGATGCCCCGGCGGGCGTCAAGGCGGACACGCCTCCGTCGAAGTGAGTGACAGTGGACGACCGGACAGCAGTGATCCCCGGTGCCGTCGGCGACCTGAACGCCGGCGGCACCGGGGATCGGTGCGCCTCACTCGGCCGGTGAGGGCACCACACTGAGATGGCTCGTGGTGCGCCGGGCGGCGCGGCGCGGTTTGCGGAGGCCGTCCGCCGCGCGGCGGGTCTCCCGCAGGACCAGCGTCATACGGGAGTAGCCCATGTGCTGGAGGGTCTTGGGGGTCTCGCCCACCACGCGGCAGTCGGTACGGCCCCAGCGTGGGTCGGGGTGGACCAACGGCCGTACGGAGCCGTCGTGTTCGGCGGCGGCCGGGCCGACCGTGCGGATCCAGTGGGGCAGGCCGTGGCGGTAGGCGGCGTCCATGATGGGGTCCTGGGCGATCTCCCGCCGGATGGACTGCAGGCCCCGGTCCTGGCCGTGCCGCTCCACGGCGGCGGCGAAATCGGCCAGCATCGGCAGACACCAGCTCGACTCGTGCTCCCCGAGGACGGTGGCGGCGTCGGGGTGGAAGAGGACGAACCGGAGGAAGTTGTCGCCGGGCATGGCGGTGGGGTGGGGTCCCACGGTGCGGAAGAGCTTCTCGTAAGCGCTGTTGGACAGGACGACGTCCCAGCGGTGATCGAAGACGACGGACGGGAAGGGCACTGCCTCCAGCATCGTGGCGTAGTCCTGCAAATACGCCTGAGCTTCGAGAGTCTCGGGAACGGGTCGCGGCTCGGACCGCTGCCCTCCTGCCTGATACGCCATCGGGAGGTCACCCCTCTTGCCTGTGCGGGCCTTCACGCGGCGTCTTGATCCTCCTGCCCCCGGTGGAGCCGTGTCAACTATCGTGGCATTTGGCGCCCATTGACGGCTGAATCTCGCCACAGTTGTGGCGAGACCTGGATGTGGGTTCACGTCAGGGGCTAATCTCCGTGCAGTTCACGGAGGTTGTCGGTGCCGGGGCCTCGCGTCCCACAGGTTGCCGGGCCATCATGAGATTGGCCTGAGAGAGACGTAGGAGATCTGTCGGTGACGGAAGGCTTCGAGGTTCCGGACGCCACGGCGACGGTTCTGCTGCCGGCCGTCGTGGCCCGAGTCACCGCGCTCGCCGACCGGCTGGGCGTGCCGCACGCCGAGGTCTTCGACGTCCAGCGCCTCTCGGTCGCGTCCGGTGTGCCGGAGCCCGTGGTACGGGCACTGCTGAGTGGCATCCCCGCCGGAGAGCCGGATCTGCAGGCACGTTTCCTGCAGCGCCTGGACCTGCTGCGGCGCACCCGGCTCAAGCCGAACGGGCGCAGATACACCCAGCAGGAGATCGCCGACGGCGCGGGCATGTCGCGCCAGCAGGCGGGCGCCCTCATCAATGGCGACCGACGGCCCACCATGGAGCACTGCGACGCCATTCAGCGCTTCTTCCGCGTACACGCCGGGTTCCTCACGGCCGAGGACCCCGAGGCACTGTCGAGCGTACTGATCCGTACCGAGCAGGAACTCCTCCAGCAGCTCGCCGACCGCGAGCGCGCGGCCGCCCGTGCCGCCGACGACCCGCTGGAGCGGCTGCTGCAGGACCATGGCGTGCGCGGCATCGCCTGGCGGGCAGCCCAGTTGCCCACCGACCAGCACCGAGACAAGGTCGCGGAGTGGCTCGACATGCTCCTGGAGAGCGTCAAGCGGCCCGAGTCCTGACCCGGGGGAGAACTGTGGGCATCGGAAAGGAAATGCGCCGCCTGTGCGGCGGGTTGGTCGGCGAACTCACGCTGCCGGCACCGGCGGACCCCGCCGACCTCTACGCCGCACTGTGCGACGCGATGAGCAGACGCCGCGGCCGTCCCGTCCAGTACCGCACGGCCGCGTTCCCGCCCGGGACCGCGAGCGGGCTGTGGCTCGACATGACCGAGCAGGACCTCGTCGTCATCGAGGAACGCACCGCCCCCGACCACCAGCTGGTGATACTCGGCCACGAACTCTGGCACATGCAGGCCGGGCACTGCGGGCACCACGTCGAGGGTGCCGCCGTCGCCGCCCGCTTATTGAACGACGACGCGGATCTCCGGGCGACCGTACGGAAGGTCGCCGCGCGCACCCGGTTC
Organism: Streptomyces sp. NPDC002845; assembly: GCF_053591955.1. Lineage (NCBI taxonomy): Bacteria > Bacillati > Actinomycetota > Actinomycetes > Kitasatosporales > Streptomycetaceae > Streptomyces > Streptomyces sp. NPDC002845. The sequence continues at coordinate 56,987 of NZ_JBSFUU010000023.1, forward strand.
GACCTGGCGGACGAGATGGACGCCGAGAGCTTCGGACTGCTGCTGGCGAGCAAGTGCCGTACCTGGCTGGCGGGTTCGTCGCTGCGCGGTCCCGTACGGCGCGACCATCTCGCGGGCCGGATGCAGGCCTCCCTGGGCTATCGCGGGCCCCAGGGCTGACCGGCGCCGTATGGACGGGTCCAGCTACTACGTGCCGGCCGTCGCGATGGCGGTCGCCCTCGCCCTCAAGACCCCCGCGCTGCTGCGCAACTGGCGTGACCCGCTGCTGCGTTCGGTGTGCGCGCTGCTCGCGCTCGCCAGCCTGGTCTTCGGCTTCGCCGCCCCGCCGACGATCTCGGCGGTCAACCGTTTCACCGATGTCACGAACCTCTCGGCGCCCCTGGTCTACGTCCTGCTGTGCGCCTTCAGTGCCTCCTGTCTTGTGCTCATCGTCAACTGGCGCGGCGGTTCGCCCGAGGTGACGCGCAGGCTGTCCCTGCGCTGGGTCGTCGGGTACGGCGCGGTCAGCGTGGCGATCGTGGTGCTGTTCGTCCTCGGGGACGCGCCGGACGAGCGGCTGCGGGACTTCGACACGTACTACGCCAACACGCCGTACATCCGCTCGATGGTCGTGCTCTACATCGCCGCGTTCACCTTCGCGGGCGTCGCGATGAACGTCATGTGCCTGCGCTGGGCGATGCAGGTGCGCGGCTGGCTGCGCGCCGGGCTGATGATCATCGCGCTCGGCTTCCTCGTGAACGTCCCGTACGCCGCGTCCAAGCTGATCGCCGTGGCCGCCCGCTGGAACGGCCGCGACCTGGACGACCTGAGCACCTATGTGGCCCCCGCGCTGGCCTCCGCCGGCGCCCTGGTCAGCGCGATCGGCTTCTGCCTGCCACTGGCCGGCCAGCGCATCGGCGACGCCTGGTCCTCGTGGACGACGTACCGACAGCTCGGGCCGCTGTGGCGGGAGCTGAGGCCCGTGTCCGTCCCCGCCGACCGCGCGGTGCGGATGTCCTGGTGGTCGCCGGCCGAACTGCAGGTGACCCAGCGGGAGTCCGACATCCACGACGGCATGCTCAACCTGTTTCCCTACTTCGACTCCGAGATACGGGCGACGGCCTACGACGCGGCCGTCCAGGCGGGCTCGCAGCCCCTCCAGGCTCGGGCCGAGGCCGACGCGGCGATGGTGACGGCGGCGGTGCGGGCCAGGGTCGCCGACCCGGAGGGCAGGGTTGTCGGCGACTCGGCGGAGTCCGACGCCACCCCGACCACCTCGTCGGACGGCCCACGTCACCTCGTGCGCATGTCCATCGCGCTACGTGAGTCCCCGGTCGTCGCGGCGGCCAGGGAGCGGGCCGCGAACGGGGTGGAGAGTGAGTTCCACGAGCGGATCCGCTGATCGCTCCGCGGGGGCCGCGACGGGTCGTCGATCCTCTGCGGGCCCGTCGTGACTGGGCGCGCCCACGCGGCGGAGCCGCACGATGTCACAGCCCCGCGCCCCTTCGGGGGCGCGTGCCCTCACGTAGCGCTGCGTTCGCCGGCCTCTCTCGCCCGAAGCGTGCGGATGAAGGCGCCGCGGGAAGTGTGGTCGGGCAGCGCGTCCACGAGGGTCAGCAGCTCCGGGGCGTCCTGGCCGAGATCGGTGTCCAGGAACCTCATCAGACGGGCGAACAGGCCCACTTGGAGTCGCATGCCGGGCAGGCGCACCGTGGACAGCATCCGTCAGGTGGGCGCGGCGCCCCGCCGAACGAGTGCCCGAGCGGGGAGAACTGCCTCAGAGCCCTCGCCGACCTTGCGGTAGGCACGCCGTTGGCGTCCTCCCCGGCCCGAGGACAGGAGATTCCGGTCCGTACCGCTATGCGGTACCACCATGGGTTCCTGCTTCGCTGACCCCTGCCGATCGGTGAGGACCGGTCTTACGAAGTCTCCACAGGCTTCAGGTCCCGCCCGCCCGGCGGTAGGTCCGCCAACTGCCGTGGCGGACAAGGCGGCTTCAGCGATGACACTGCGCCCATACCGGCCACCGGGGGAAGATACCTCTCACCTCCACCCTGAAGGGTGGAGAGCTGGACAAGTGTGCGGTAGCCGTGCACGACGCGGTACTGCAACTCAGGTTCCCCGTCACCCACCGAGCGCACCTTGGCGCTGCGCGGGGGACGCCGGTGCGGGACGTCGGCCCACGGGCTCGCCTCCCGGTTCCACGGCCACCCGGACGGTGGCCGAAAGACCTTCACTCCAGCGTAGAAGGCGCTGCCCACAGGGCGTTTCCGTGAGGTTTCGCCTCCGCTGACCGGGCGAACCGGAACGCGCGGAAACCGGATTGTCAGTGGTGGACGGCAAGCTGGTGGTGTGTCACCGCCGTGCCGGTGGCGTACGTGCCGTTTCGCTCAGCCGACCAGGGGAGAGCCGTCCGATGCCGACCGCAGTACTGACCGACCACGAACGCGCCGCCGTGCAGGCCTATCTGCGGCTCCTCCAGACCGTACGAGCCGGCTTCGACGGCCCGCCGCACGGACGCCGACCACCCGTGGTGCCGACCGCCGCGCTCGCCGAGGCGGAGCGTGCCCTGGCGGCGGCCGGGCTCTCGGGCAACGAGGAGGCGTTCTTCCGGCTGCTGCGGAGCTGGTGTCCGGAGGTCTGAGGGACCCTGAAGGCCCTGAGGGTCCAAGGAGTGCTCCCCGGCGGCGGTTGGCCGCCAGGGAGCCGTCGGGAGCCGTCCGGCGGCTGGGAGCCGCGAGCGCCGTCCGGCGGCCTCAGAGAGCCTTGGAGGCGGCCTCCAGATGCATCCCGGCCGCCTGGTCCACCAGGTCCCGAAGCGCCGTCAGATAGGTCTCGTCGCCGCCCAGTTCGCCGAGCAGGCGATGGGCCTCGTCGCGGAAGGTCCCGAGGTCCTTCCGGTAGCGGCGGAGCACGGCCGGTGCCAGGAGCACCTTCGTGAGGTCCTGCCTCGCCCGCCCGGACGTCCGCGCGGCGGCGCACAGCGCGAGCACGTGCTCCGTCGCCCCGGACGCCGCCTCCTCCACGGCGCACGCGAGCAGATAGGTCACCGTGCCGTTCCGCAGATCCTCGTTGCGGCCGGACAGAATGTCTTCCTGGTCGTTGAACAACTGCCACAGAACGCCGAAGACATCGCCGAATTCACGCCACAGCTGAATGCGCCGGCCATCCGCACCCGCCCATATGGCGGCCATCGCCGTGATCATCCGGAACGGCGCTCCGGACTTTCTCCGGTACGCGTCGGCGACCGAATTCCGTCCGGCGCCCTCCAGGTCACCCCGCATGTCCCTCATCTGCCCTTCGACGGCGTCGATCCAGCCGCCTGCGATCTCGGCCGTCAGGGCGTTGCGCATGGTCTCCGGGAGCCGCTGGGACTGGACGACACGGAAGGCCAGCGACTGGCCCATGATGACGGCGGCCAGCAGCGCCGCGTTCCCGTCGAGGCCGTCGGGCGTGCGAACCTCCTGGCCGTCGGCCAGGTCGTCGAGGTAGCACGCCGAGGTCCACCAGAGCAGGTGCACGGCCGACAGCGGGGCGGCCGGTCCGGGATCTCCCCGGTCCACGGCGTGCACGAGCATCGGCAGGACGGACAGGGGGTACTTCATCTGCTGGTGCCGCAGGAGTCCGGACATCGCGTTCCGGACCGATTCCGACGACGGTCCGAGGCTTTCGAGAACGGCGTCCATCTCCGCGTCGATGTCCGTGACGAACTGTCTGTGCAGATCCACATAAGACATGGCATTCACGTGGCGACCTCATCCTGGGAAAAGAGTTCCTACGGGGAATGTCACACGCAAAGAAAGGCGCAATGAAGGCGGGAAGGAGACGGGGCGACAAGGGGGACCGTCACATGCGAAAGGGCACCGTGACCGCCGTCGCCACCAGCCCCTGGCGCACGGTCCAGCGCCCGTCGAACACCCCGGCCGGGCGGCCCTCCACCAGCGGTCCGGGGACGAGGAGTTCGGCCCGGAAGCCGCCGGAACGGGCGTCCGCGTCCACGGACACCTCGATGTCGGCCTCGGAGAAGTCCAGCCACTTCCCGGTGAGCGGGAACCACGCCTTGTAGACGGACTCCTTGGCGCTGAACAGCAGGCGGTCCCAGTGGACCGAGGGGTGGCCGGCAGCCAGGCGGCGCAGGCGGTCCTCCTCCGGGGGGAGGGCGATCGCGTCGAGGACGCCGTCCGGGAGCGGCAGATGGGGCTCGGCGTCGATGCCGAGGGAGGCCAGGTCGGTGGCGCGGACCAGCGCGGCCGCGCAGTAGGCCTCGCAGTGCGTCATGCTGCCGGCCACTCCGTCCGGCCAGACGGGCGCCCCGCGCTCACCGGGCAGGACGGCCCGCGGGGACACGCCGAGCTTCTCCATGGCCCGGCGGGCACAGCCGCGTACGGCGGTGAACTCGCGCCGCCGCTTGTGCACCGCCCTCGCTATGACCGCCTCTTCCTCGGGGTACAGCACGGTGCCCCCGGCCGCGCCGTCGACGCCGTCATCACCGTGCGCCTCCACGACCACGACCGACTCCGGGAGCAGCTCCTCGATCACCGACTCCGACCTCCATGGGCAGAATGCGGCGCAGCTTCCCCGGCGGTCCGGGGCGCGGGCGCCACTCGCGGGGGTAACCCACCGACACCTCTTCGAAGCGGACCCCCTCGTGCCAGGTGGTCCGGGGGATGTGCAGATGGCCGTAGACCATGACCTCGACGCGGAACCGGCGGTGCCAGTCGGCGGTCAGGCCGGTGCCGCACCACATCGCGAACTCGGGGTAGCGCAGGATGTCCGTCGGGTGCCGATCCAGCGGGTAGTGGTTCACCAGCACCGTGGGCAGGTCGGCGGGCAGCTCCGCGAGTCTGCGCTCGGTCTCGGCGACCCGGGCCCGGCACCAGGCGTCGCGGCTCGGGTACGGGTCGGGGTGCAGCAGCGCCTCGTCGCTGCACACGATCCCGGTCTCGTGGGCGTAGGCCAGCCCCTCTTCCTTGGTGGCGCAGCCGCGGGGCAGGAACGAGTAGTCGTAGAGCAGGAAGAGCGGGGCGACGGCGACGGGGCCGCCCGGGCCCTCCCACACCGGGTAGGGGTCCTCGGGGGTGGTCACGCCCAGTTCGCGGCAGACGGCGACGAGGTGCTCGTACCGCTCGACTCCGCGCAGGGTGACGGTGTCGCTCGGGTGGGTCCACTGCTCGTGGTTGCCGGGCACCCAGACGACCTTGCGGAAGCGGCCGGCGAGGGTTTCGAGGGCCCAGCGGATGTCGGCCACGGTCTCGGCGACGTCGCCGGCGACCAGGAGCCAGTCGTCGCCGGACTCGGGGTGCATCTTCTCGACGAGTTCGCGGTTCTCGGGATAGGCGATGTGCAGATCGCTGATGGCCAACAGGTTCCCGAAGCGGCCCTTCGACTCCACCCTCGCTCCTTCCGAGCACCCGAATGGAAACACGAGAACACACGTGTGTACCGCCGGACAAGAGCGATCCACCACGCTCTTGATCATCTTATCGGTAAATCTCTGTACATCATTAACATGCGCGTGACAGTGAGAGGGGCCACTCTGGCCTTATGATCGCCCCAACACCACCGCCACGCTCCTACGTCCGCGTACGGCGGTTCGGCGTACCTCCATCTTCCCTGGCCGGGCACGGCCTGCTCAGCCCTGCCCGCGAACCGTGAAAGGCGGCCTGCATGGTCTCTCGCGTACGCGTCTGGCTCAACCGCACGTACGCGGAGAACGTGTTCTTCCTGGATCAGCTGCGGAGTAATCCGCACGGTCGACCGGTCGAGGTCCATGCCACCCACGGCGACCCCGACTCCCCCGTACTCGCCGCCGCCGACACCGCCGATCTGGAGCCGGAGGGCCTGTCCCCGGCCGCGTACGTGGAGTACGCCCTCGACCAGTGCATGCGGCGCGGTATCGACGTGTTCGTGCCCCGGCTGCACCAGGCGGTCGTCGCCGCGCACCGCGAGGAGTTCGCCGCCGTCGGCACGGCCCTGCTGGCGCCGCCCGCCGAGGCCGTGCAGGTCTTCGAGGACAAGGTGACGGCGTACGAGGCCGTGGAGGCGCTCGGGGTGCCGGTGCCGCCGTACCGACGGGTGCGTGACGCGGATCAACTCGTCGCCGCGGTCGAGGAGTTGGAGGCGGGCGGCCACAGGGCGTGCTTCAAGCCGGCGGCGGGGGCGGGCGGGGTGGGCTTCCGCGTCGTCACGCGCGCCCCCTTCTCGCTCATGCACCTCAACGGATTCCCCACCCCCTACGTGCAGTTGGACCTGGTCGTGGAGGCGATGCGGGCCGCCGAGGAGCCCGTCGACTGGATGGTGATGCCGCGGCTGGAACAGCCCGAGGTGTCCGTGGACTGTCTCACCGGGCCCGACGGCCGGGTCCGTATGGCGGTGGGCCGCACCAAGAACGGCCGCCGCCGGGGCTTCACCCTGCACCCCTCCTGGATCGAGCCGGCACGCGTCATCGCGGAGGGCTTCGGGCTGCACTATCTGACGAACATTCAGTTCCGGATGTACGGCGACCAGCCGGTCCTCCTGGACGTCAACTCCCGTCCGGCAGGCGGTCTCCACCAGCTCGCCCTGTGCGGCCTCAACGCCCCGTGGGCGGCCGTGCAGCTGGCGCTCGGCGAGGACCCGGGCGACCTGGTGCCGCCGCGCCTCGGGCAGGACTACACGGTGGTGTCGGGCCCGCGTGCGGTACGGCCCGTCAACCTGCCGCCCCAGCGCGCGGAAGCACCCACGGTCGCACGGGAGCCGCAGGAGGCGCCCGCGGTCACCCTCACGCCGGTCGACGCACCCACAAGCCCCCGGGAGCCCGCCGAGACCCCGGCGATCACCCCGACCCCGACTACGGCTTCGGCTCCCGCTTCCGCCCCCGCCCTTCGGACGCAGCCCACGGACAGGCCCCTGACCGTCTGACCGGCCCACACGAACCGGAGGCGGATCCGGGACCGGGCGAACTCCCGCCGCCTCGCCCGTCCCGCCTTCCGGTCGGTCAACCGCGACCGGCCGTGCCCCGGTGAGGGGCACGGCCGGTTTCACCTGCGGACACCGACAGCGGCGTGGAGGTACCGGTCCGGACTAGTCCGTGTACCCCCACGACTCAGCGATCTCCTTGAGCCGCGGCGCGAGTTCGGCGTTCGGGTCGGCCGTGCGGGCGGCCTGGATGCGGCCGGACTTGATGTTGCTGGACCAGTCGCCGAGCTGCGGGCGGAAGGCGCCGTGGTCCTTCTCGCCGTAGTCGAGCATGCCGATCTCCCACGGGACGCCGAGGTAGTCGCAGATGGCCCGGGTGACCTTTTCGGGGTCGGCGGTGAGCTCCTCGTACTTGACCACGTGGGCGTTGGGGAGCTCGCGGCGGGCCTCGTCCAGCTTCTCGCTGTAGTTGAGGACCTCGTTGTAGATGGACTCGTGGTTGGGGTTCGCACGGCGGCTCGTGAGCGACTGGGTGATCGCACCGGGGTGGCGCAGCAGGATGAGGTACCGGGCGTTCGGCCAACAGCCGTGCAGCCGCTGCCAGATGAGGGTGTTCGCCGGGGTCTTGTCGACGATCACCTCCTTGCCGCTGCGCGTGAGTTCGAGGTGCAGCAGCCGGTCCCACAGGACATGCTCGAGTTCGGGCCGGTCCAGTTCGAGCGCCTGCATGGCCGCCGGGGTGAAGTCGCGGGACATGCGGACGTGAACGGTGCGCAGGTGCATCTCGTGCGGGGCGCGGATGAGGCTGTGGCTGTTCAGCAGGACACGCAGGAGCGTCGAGCCGGAGCGCACGGAGGACAGGACGAAGACCGGCGACTCCACCAGGCGCGGAGCGGGCGGCGCGACGTAGACGTCCTTCTGCTCCTTCTTCTTCTCTGCCTGCGGCTTCGGCTGCGGCTGCGGCTTCGGCTGCGGCTGTGTCTCCGGCTGCACCTTCTTCTCGCTGACCCGGGGCGTGGGCACGGCATCGAGGTTCCGGCGCGGCGGGCTCACCGCCTGGACCATCAGTCTGCCGCGACGCTTCAGCCCCTTGCCGAGCGCGGACATGCGCGGGTCTCGCACGGTGACACCTCTTCTTTCTCTTGCGTTGCCCCACATCACAAGGGCAGTGAGGGAATTTTAGGTGTCCTGGAAGTAGCCTGCCAGGGCCGCGGTGGGCCCTGAACCCGCCGCGACCAGGCAATTTACCGCTTTCTTAAATCTTGATGGGAACCAAGCCCCGGTGAAAGCGGAAACCTCGCACTGAGACCTCCGTCACTTCTGCCCCACGGCCAGCCGCAGGGTCCGCACCTCGAAGGGGCGCAGGCCCACGGAGACCGTGTTCCCGTCTGTCTCCGCCGTCTCCAGCGGACGCTCCAGCAGGTCGGTGACCTTGGCCCCGGCAAGCGGGAAACCAGTACGAAGAATACCGGTGCCGCGGCCTCCACGAGACTCGTACAGCCGTACGACCACATCGCCGGAGCCGTCATCGGCGAGCTTGACCGCCTCGACGGTCACGCCCTCGCCGTCCACCGACACGACCGGCTCCGGCGCACCCGCGGCCTCGGCCACCCGCAACGGCAGATTGAGCGCGTACCCCTCGGCCACCGCGTCCTCGATGCTCGCGCCCGGCAGCAGGGAGTAGGTGAACCGGTGCCTGCCCTGGTCGGCGCCCGGGTCCGGGATCCGCGGGGCGCGCACCAGGCTGAGGCGGACCGTGGTGGTCGTACCGCCGTCCTCGCGGACCGTGCGGGAGACGTCGTGGCCGTACGTCGAGTCGTTGATCACCGCGACTCCGTAGCCGGGCTCGGCGATGTGCACCCAGCGGTGACCGGAGACCTCGAAGCGGGCCGCCTCCCAGCTGGTGTTGGTGTGGGTGGGCCGCTGGACGTGGCCGAACGCGATTTCGGCGGACGAGTGCGGCGCCCTGATGTCGACCGGGAAGCCCGCCTTGAGGAACTTCTCGGCCTCGTGCCAGTCGATGTCCGTCTCGAAGTCGATGCGGGGGCTGCCGGCGCGGAGGCTGATCGTCTGGGTGATCCGCGAGCCCTTGCCGAAGGAGCGCTCCACCCGGATCGCGCCAAGGAGGGGGTCCTCCTCGACCACGGTGACGGACTCGGCGTCCAGCAGGTCCGTGTAGCGGTTCTTGTAGTGCTTGTCGACGTCCCAGGCGTCCCAGTAGTTCGGGAGGTCGGTGTGCAGGCGGAGCAGGTTGCCCTTGTCGGCGAGGACCTCGCGGCCACCGGCGCGCAGGTCGCGTACGGAGGCCAGGGTGCCGTCCTCGGCGACCTCGACGCGGACGAGGCCGTTGTCGAGGACGCGGCCGGTGACCGTCACCGGCTCGGTGACCTCGCCGGCGCCGAGCGGCGCGCTGCCGTTCGCGGGAACGACGGTGTGGACCAGGGCGCCGTCGGCGGTCCGTACGACTTCGCGGCGCTCCAGCGGGCTCGTGTTGAACACATGTGCGTCACCCCCGCCGAGTGCGGCGATCGCCTCGGTGGTGAGCGCCTCGACCTCCTTGGCGACCCGCGCGTACTCCGCCTCCGCCTCCCGGTGCACCCAGGCGATGGACGAGCCCGGCAGGATGTCGTGGAACTGGTGGAGCAAAACCGTCTTCCAGAGCCGGTCGAGCAACTCATGCGGGTAGGAGTAGCCCGGCGCGTGCAGCGCGGCCGTGGTGGCCCACAGCTCGGCCTCGCGGAGCTTGTGCTCGCTGCGGCGGTTGCCCTGCTTGGTGCGGGCCTGGGAGGTGTAGGTCGCGCGGTGGAGTTCGAGGTAGAGCTCGCCGACCCAGACCGGGGCGTCCGGGTACTCCTCGCGGGCGGCGGCGAAGAACGCGTCGGGGTGCTCGACGACGACCTTCGGTGAGCCCTCCAGGTCGGCCAGGCGCCGGGCCCGCTCCATGATCTCCCTGGTGGGGCCGCCACCGCCGTCGCCCCAGCCGAAGGGGGCGAGGGAGCGGGTGGCACCGCCCTTCTCCTGGTAGTTGCGGACCGCGCGGGACATCTCCGCGCCGCTGAAGCGGGCGTTGTAGGTGTCGACCGGCGGGAAGTGGGTGAAGATGCGGGTGCCGTCGATGCCCTCCCACCAGAAGGTGTGGTGGGGGAACTTGTTGGTCTGGTTCCAGGAGATCTTCTGGGTGAGGAACCACTCGTTGCCGGCGAGCTTGGCGAGCTGCGGGTAGGCGGCGTTGTAGCCGAAGGAGTCCGGCAGCCAGACGCCCTTGGTCTCGATGCCGAAGTGCTCGATGAAGAACCGCTTGCCGTGGATGAACTGGCGGGCGAGCGCCTCGCCGCCGGGCAGGTTGCCGTCGGCCTCGACCCACATGCCGCCGACCGGCGCCCACTGGCCCTTCTTCACGGACTCCTGGATGCGGGCCCACACCTGCGGGTAGTTGTCGCGCACCCACTCGTACTGCTGGGCCTGCGAGCAGGCGAAGATGAAGTCGTCGTACTCGTCGGCCAGCGACGTCACGTTGGAGAAGGTGCGGGACGTCTTGCGCTTGGTCTCGCGGATCGGCCACAGCCATGCCGAGTCGATGTGCGCGTGGCCGACGCCGGAGATCACATGCGCGCTCGCGTTCGCGGGCTTCGACACCACCGGCCGCAGCGCGGCGCGGACCTCGGCCGCCGAGCCGGAGACGTCATCCAGGTCCAGCAGGTCCATGGCCCGGTCGAGGGCGTGCATGATCTCGTGCCGGCGCGGGTCGTGCTCACCGAGCTCCAGCATCAGCTCGCGCAACACCTGGACGTCGAGGTCGAGGTGGAAAACCTCCTCGTCGAGGACGGCGAGGTCGGCGCGCTGGAAGGTGTACAGGGGCTTGTCGCCCGCCGTGAGGACATCACCCATCGGAGTGATCCTGGAGAAGTTGTCAGCGAGGATGTCCGGGTTCGAGGCCGCCTCGACGAGGTAGTCGATCCGCTCGCCGCCCGTCGCGGGGTTGGCGATCGGCACGTACTGGTTGAGCGGGTTGACCGCCTTCAGGGGCGTCCCGTCGGTGAGGTGGACCAGCGCCTCGGCCTGGTTGCCGGGCCAGTCCCCGATGAAACCGAGGTCGATCACCGCCTCGACGCGCTTCCCGGCCCACTCGGCGGGCACCTGCCCGCGCATCCGGAACCAGGTCGTGCCCCAGGGCGGGCCCCAGGGGGTGTCCATCGCGAAAGGCTCGTACGGGGCGGCCGCGGCCTCCTCGAAGGGGACGGGCTCACCCGGTGCCTGCCATGCCTCGACCTCGAAGGGCACGGTGGCGGCATAGATCGCGGTCTTGATGCGCTGGTCGTGAAGGCGCTGGACGCGCTCCTCGATCCGCCTGCGTTCGTCGTGCATGAAGAGTCTCCAGGAAGGGAGGGGGAAGCGCTTACTTAAGGTACGCCAGACCAGGGTGGACCGCCGTGTAACCATCGACCAGTCTGCGGGCCACGTTCACGGAGTCCACCAGCGGGTGCAGGGCGAAGGCCTTCACCGCGGTCGTGCGCGCGCCCGACTCGGCGGCGGCCAGGACCTCCCGCTCGACGGCCTTCACCGCGCACACCAGGCCGGTGGCGTGGTCGGGCAGCGGGTCGACGGCGACCGGGTGGGCGCCGTTGGCGTCGACGAGGCACGGCACCTCGATGACGGCGTCGGTGTCGAGGACCGAGAGGGTGGCGCGGTTGCGGACATTGAGGATCAGGGTGGTGCGCTCGTCGCGGGCGATGGCCCGCATCAGGGCGAGGGCGACCTCCTCGTAGCCGCCGGAGAGGTCGTCGGCGTCACGCGCACCGGCGCCCGCCGTCTCCCGGTTCTCGGACATGTACGTGGCCTCGCGCTCGGCGCGGGTGCGGTCCCAGGCGGTGAGCGCGGAGGCGTCGGGGCGCTTCATCTCCTCGTAGAACGTGGCCTGCTGGTCGCGCAGGAAGGCGCCCCGGGTCTTCTCGGCCGCCTGGTAGGCGCGTACGGCTTCCCGGTTGAAGTAGTAGTAGTGCAGGTACTCGTTGGGGACCGCGCCCAGCGACTGGAGCCAGTCGACGCCGAAGAGCTTGCCCTCCTCGAAGGAGCCGAGCAGGCCGGGGTCGGCGAGCAGGCGCGGGAGTTCGTCGCGGCCGGCCACGCGCAGGCCGCGGACCCAGCCGAGGTGGTTGAGGCCGACGTAGTCGATCCACGCCTGGCTCGGGTTCTCCACGCCGAGGACACGGGCGATACGGCGGCCGAGGCCGACCGGGGAGTCGCAGATGCCGATGACGCGGTCGCCGAGGTGGCGGGACATGGCCTCGGTGACCAGTCCGGCCGGGTTGGTGAAGTTGATGACCCAGGCGTCGGGGGCGAGCCGGGCCACGCGCCGCGCGATGTCGACGGCGACGGGGACCGTGCGCAGGCCGTACGCGATACCGCCCGCGCCGACCGTCTCCTGGCCCAGCACGCCTTCGGCCAGCGCCACGCGCTCGTCGTTCGCGCGGCCCTCCAGGCCGCCGACCCGGATCGCGGAGAAGACGAAGTCGGCGCCGCGCAGGGCCTCGTCGAGGTCGGTGGTGGCCGTCACCCCGGGTGCGTCGGGGACGCCCGCCGCCTGCTCGGCCAGGACACGGGTGACGGCCGACAGGCGCTCCGCGTCCAGGTCGTGCAGCACGACGTGGGTGACGCGGCCCTCGGCGTGGTCCCCGAGGAGTGCCCCGTACACGAGCGGCACGCGGAACCCGCCACCGCCCAGAATCGTCAGCTTCACGCCGTTCCCGCCTCTCCTGCCGTGATCAACTCGACGCCCGCCTCCTGAAGCGGGGAGGCCGTCGCCGCGTCCACCGGCCCGTTCGTCACCACCACGTCCAGCTCCTGCGGACCGCAGACCCTCGCCATCCCTGTACCCGGGAACTTCGCCGCGTCCGCGAGCAGGACCACTGTGCGGCTCGCCCTGATCATGGCGCGCTTGACCGGCACCTCGACGACGGTCGTGTCCATCACCTGCCCACCCGGCCGCACCCCGCTGGTGCCCAGGAACAGCCAGTCGGCGTGCAGCTGGCGCAGATTGTCCTCGGTGAGGAAGCCCACGAGGGAGCGGTACTCACGGCGGACCATGCCGCCGAGCAGCACCAGTTCGATGTCCTCGTCGTCCGCGAGCTCCTCGTAGACCACCAGATTGCTGGTGATCACGGTGAGCCGGCGGCCGTGCAGATGCCGGGCCAGCCGGTAGGCGGTGGTGCCGATGTCGAGCAGAACCGACTGGCCGTCCCGGACCATCGACGCGGCCCGCGCGGCTATCGCGTCCTTCTCGGCCACGCGCACCTCGGCGACCTCGGCGAAGGGCTGGTCCCCCTCCTCCACGACCGCGCCGCCGTGCACGCGCGTGAGCAGCCCGTCCTCCTCCAGCTTGACCAGGTCGCGCCGGACGGTGGCGGGGCTCACCCCCAGTTGCTCGGAGAGATCGGTCACGGCGGCCGGTCCGCCCGAGCGCAGGGCCCGCAGGATGAGTCGGTGTCGTCGTTCTGCCAGCACGACGTGAACAGTACTCGTCATTCGCAATCATTTCTATGCTCACTTCTGCTCGACTCTTGCCAAACTTCCGGGATGGGCGCACGATTCCGTGCACAGAATTTGAGAGATTTTGACGAGAGGATGTGCGCGTGGACGACGACCGGCCGGATGTGCTGCTGACCGGGCTGCTCTTCTACGACCTCGTCCTCACCGGGCTGGGCAGGCCTCCGACGCCCGGCGAGGAGATCTGGACCTCCGGGATGGGCTGCGGCCCCGGCGGCATCGCCAACCTGGCGGTGGCCGCGTCCCGGTTCGGCCTCAAGACCTCTCTCGCCACGGTCCTGGGCGACGACTTCTACGGCGCCTACTGCCGTAATGTCCTCGCCGACCAGGAGGGCGTCGACCTCTCCCTGTCCCGCACCGCGGAAGGCTGGCACACCCCGGTCACCGTCTCCCTCGCGCACGCCCACGACCGTGCCCTGATCACCCACGGCCAGGAGCCCCCGTACTCGCAGGACGAGCTGATGGGCGACCCGCCCGAGTCCCGCACGGCCCTCGTACACATCGAGGCCGAGCCCCGCGCCTGGCTCGCCAAGGCGGCCGCGAACGGCACCCGCATCTACGCGGACGTCGGCTGGGACCCCACCCAGAAGTGGTCCCGTGACCTCCTCGACCAGCTCTCCCTGTGCCACGCCTTCCTCCCCAACGAGACCGAGGCGATGGCGTACACCCGCACCGACAGCGCGGTCGCGGCGCTCGGCACCCTCTCCGAGCTGGTGCCGGTGGCCGTGGTCACCCGTGGTGGCGAGGGCGCGGTCGCGGTGGACCAGACCACGGGCGAGTACGCCGACGTGCCCGCCCTCGACGTGGACGTCCTGGACGCGACCGGTGCCGGGGACGTCTTCGGGGCGAGCTTCGTCGCCGCCTGTCTCGGCGGCTGGCCGCTGGCGGAGCGGCTGCGCTTCGCCGTCCTGTCCGCCGGGCTGTCCGTACGCCATCACGGCGGAGCCCTGGCGGCGCCCGGCTGGTACGGCATCGACCGGTGGTGGCGCTCGGTCACCGATCCCGAGCTGCGGCGCGCGTACGGCTTCCTGGCCGACCGTCTGCCGAAGGACCCCGGGCCGCCGGTCGCCCACGCCCCCGTCACTCCTCCTGGCACCACCCCCCGCTGACCCCACTGACCCCCCACTGATCGCTCGCACTTGAGACATCCGAAAGGCGGTGGGAGCTGTGCGGCTCTCACGAAGGGGCCTGCTGCGCGCGGGCCTGGCCGGTACGGCCGCCACGGCGCTCGGCGGCCTGGCGTCCGGCTGTACCGTTCCGACCGGGTCGACCGGCCGGAACATGGTCCTTTGGTACTGGAGCGGCGGCCTGAGCGACACGGTCATCGAGAAGGCCGAGGCACGGTACGGCAGCGGCGGCGTCCGGCTGCGGCCGACCCAGATCGGCGGTTACTACCGCTCCAAGCTGATCACCACCATGACCGCCCGCGCCCACATCCCCGACATCGCGGGGCTCAAGGGCGAGGACATGGCGTCGTACCTGCCGAACTCCGCCCAGTTCGTGGATCTGCGGACGCTCGGTGCCGACCGGTACAAGGACCAGTACCTGGACTGGAAGTGGGAGCAGGGTCTCGCCCCGGACGGGAGCCTCATCGGCTTCCCCATCGACGTGGGTCCGGTCGTGCAGTACTACCAGCCCGCCGTCTACGAGAGGGCCGGGCTGCCGTACGAACCCGACGACGTGTCCGCGGAGATGGACACCTGGGACAAGTTCTTCGCGGCGGGCGAACAGCTCAGGCAGCGGGTTGCCGGGGCGTTCATCCTCACCGACGTCGGCAGCGTCTTCGAGATGTCGATCGGCCAGGGCACCCAGCGGTTCGTCGACGAGGACGAGCACTTCATCGGCGACCAGGAGCATGTGCGCGTCGCCTGGGACCGCGCCGTGGAGGCCAAGCGGCGCGGGCTCGTGTCGAGCATCGTGAGCGGGACGCCCGACGCGATCTCGGCCACCGAGAAGGGGCTGCTGCCCAGTCAGATCAACGCCTCCTGGGCAGCCGGCGATCTGAAGCTGGAGGTGCCGAAGACCAAGGGCGAGTGGCGGGTGGCGAACTGTCCCGGCGGGCCCTCCAACGTGGGCGGCTCGTTCCTGTCGATCACCCACGCGTGCCGGGAGCCCGAGAATGCCTTCGAGATCATCACCTGGCTGCTCAACGCGGACAACCAGGCCCAGGGCTTCGTCGACGCCGGTCTCTTCCCGTCGACGCCCGCCTCGTACGAGATGAAGCAGCTGCGCGAGCCCGACCCCTTCTTCGGCGGCCAGATCACCATGGACGTCTTCGGACCCGCCGCCGAGAACATCCCGGTCGCCTTCAACAGCCCGTACGACGTGGCACTCGGGCAGCCCGTCCGGGACGAGATCAAGAACGTCGGCGTCCTCGGCAAGGACCCGGACGACGCCTGGAGGGACGCCATGAGCAAGTGCCGGCGTATCGCGGACCACCTGGGGGTGAGCGTCTGATGGCCACCGCACCCGTGGTCGACAAGCCGCCGGCGGCCGTGATCGAGCCCCCCGCCGAGCAGCCCAGGAAGGGCATCCTCAGCCACTGGCGGCTCTACGTCGCGATCTCGCCGTTCTATCTGCTGTTCCTCGCCTTCGGCCTGATCCCGGTCGGCTTCTCCCTCTACCTGTCCTTCCACCGCTGGGACGGCCTCGGCTCGATGGAGTGGGCTGGCCTGTCGCAGTACCGCTATCTGCTGAGCGACAGCGACTTCTGGAGCTCGATCGGGAACACGCTCGTCATCTGGGCGCTGGCCACCTTCCCCATGATCTTCCTGGCGATGGTCACGGCCGTGATGCTCAACTCGGCGGTCCGCTTCAGGAACGTCTACCGCTTCGCGTACTTCCTGCCGAACGTCACCTCGGTCGTCGCGGTCGCGATCATCTTCGGCTCGGTGTTCTCCACCAACTTCGGCCTGATCAACGCCCTGTTGCAGGCGGTCGGCCTGGATCAGGTGGCCTGGCTGAACACACCGTGGGGCATCAAGGTCGCCGTCGCCACACTGATGACGTGGCAGTGGACCGGCTACAACGCGATCATCTTCCTCGCCGGGCTCCAGACGATCCCGGGCGAGCTGTACGAGGCCGCGCGCGTCGACGGGGCCGGGCCCGTGCAGACCTTCTTCCGGGTCACGCTGCCGCTGTTGCGGCCGGTGCTGCTGTTCGTGCTGGTCGTCTCGACGGTCACCGGACTGCAGAGCTTCTCCGAGCCGCAGGTGCTGCTGCAGACCACGGCGAACGAGTCGACGTTCTCGGGCGGACCCGACCACGCCGGCCGGACGATGGTCCTCTACTTCTTCCAGCAGACCTTCGACAACAACGACTTCGGCTACGGCGCCGCCGTGGCCTGGGGCATCTTCCTCGTCGTCGTCCTCTTCTCGATCATCAACTGGCGCCTGGTGCGGCGCCGGGGCGAAGAACAGTGAGGCCGGTCATCATGGCATCCACCAAGCTCAAGCCCCAGCGCATCGAGGGCACACAGCGCAGGGGCATCGCCCTCCACGCCACCCTGATCGCCGGCCTGCTGCTGTCGGCCTTCCCGTTCTACTGGGCCGTGATCATGGCGACGCACACGTCGACCGAGATCTTCTCCTACCCGCCGAAGCTGCTGCCCGGCCCGCACTTCCTGGAGAACGCCCGCAACCTCTTCGACAGCATCGACTTCTTCGGGTCGATGTTCAACTCCGTGCTCGTCGCGACCACCGTGACGTTCCTCGTCCTGTTCTTCGACTCGCTGGCCGCGTTCGTGTTCGCCAAGTTCCGGTTCCCGGGACGGCGGATGCTGTTCGCGCTGATGATGGCGATCTTCATGGTGCCGATGCAGCTCCAGGCGATCCCACAGTTCGTGATCATGGCGAACCTCGGCTGGATCGGCACGATGACCTCGCTGATCGTCCCGGCGGCGGCCAACGCGTTCGGCATCTTCTGGATGCGCCAGTACATGAAGTCGGCCATCCACGACGAGCTGCTCGACGCCTCGAAGCTGGACGGCTGCGGCTTTATGCGCCAGTACTGGCATGTGGCGCTGCCCGTCGTACGGCCCGGTCTCGCGTTCCTCGGCATCTTCACGTTCATGGGCCAGTGGAACGACTACGCCTGGCCGTTGATCGCCCTCACCAACCCCGACAACGTGACCCTCCAGGTCGCCCTGTCCCAGCTCAACGGCGTCCACGGCACGACCGACTACGGGATGGTCATGACCGGCGCGGTCCTGGCCCTCATCCCCCTGCTGATCGTCTTCGCGATCGGCGCCAAGCAGATCATCGCAGACCTCGGCAAGGGAGCCATTCGCTGATGCCTCGCGATCCACTGATCGCCCTGCGCCCCTGGGAAGCGCCCGAGGTGACCTCGTGGGGGCGGCTGCCCATGAACGCGGTGGACCGGCGCGCCGGGGCGCTGTCCCTCGACGGCCGGTGGCGCTTCCAGCTCCTGCCGTCGCCCGGCCTGGAACCCGGACCCGCGTGGTCCTGGTCCTCCGTCCCCGGCTCCTGGACCCTTGAGGCCACGGACGACCTGCCGCAGTACACCAACGTCCGTATGCCCTGGGACGAGTTCCCGCCGCAGTCCCCGCCCGCGAACCCGACCGGCGTGTACGAGCGCGACGTCGACGTACCCGCCGACTGGGCCGGCCGCCGGATCGTGCTCCAGGTCGG
The DNA here is from genome assembly GCF_053591955.1 of Streptomyces sp. NPDC002845. NCBI lineage: Bacteria > Bacillati > Actinomycetota > Actinomycetes > Kitasatosporales > Streptomycetaceae > Streptomyces > Streptomyces sp. NPDC002845. The sequence goes on from NZ_JBSFUU010000023.1 coordinate 75,055, forward strand.
CGCCGCCGAGAGCGTGCTGCTCATGCATGTGAACGGGCGGCCCGTCGGCATCTCCAAGGACTCCCACCTCGCGGCCGAGTTCGACCTCTCCGACGCCGTACGCCCCGGGGAGCGGGCCACCGTGCGGCTCACCGTGGTGAAGTGGTCCGACGCCTCGCACATCGAGGACCAGGACCAGTGGTGGCTCGGCGGCATCACCCGCCCGGTGCTGCTGTACGCCACCGACCCGCTGTATCTCGCCGACGTGACCGTGCGGGCCCGGTGCGACGGGGAGCTGCGCGTGGACTGCCGGGTGCGGTGCGCGTCGGGTGCGCTGCCCGACGGGTGGTACGTCACCGGGGAGCTGGACGGCCGGCTCCTCGCCCGGGACACCGAGTTCGACCGGATCAACGCCGAGGACGAGCGGGTGTCCGACTTCCTCGGCGAGGCGCGCCTCTCGGCCACCGTGGCCGACGTGCGCACCTGGAGCGCCGAGACGCCCGAGCTGTACGACCTCACCGTCCGTCTGCACCGCGCGGACGGTTCGGTCGCCGACACGTCGTCGCAGAGGGTCGGCTTCCGCGAGGTCGAGATCCGCGGGCGGGACCTGCTCGTCAACGGCGAGCGGATCTACATCCGGGGCGTCAACCGGCACGACTTCCATCCGCTGACGGGCCGGACGGTGACGCACGAGGACATGCGCGCGGACCTGGTGACGCTGAAACGCTTCGGCTTCAACGCCGTCCGCACCTCCCACTACCCGAACGACCCCGCGTTGTACGACCTCGCCGACGAGCTCGGCTTCTACGTCGTCGACGAGGCGGACATCGAGTCGCACGACCACGCCCACGAGATCGCCGACGACCCCCGCTACCTCAACGCCTTCGTGGACCGGGTCTCCCGCATGGTGCTGCGGGACAAGAACCACCCCTCGGTGATCATCTGGTCGCTGGGCAACGAGTCGGACTACGGCGCGAACCACGACGCGGCGGCGGGCTGGGTCCGGCGCCACGACCCGACCCGGCCGGTCCAGTACGAGGGCGCGGCCAAGCTCGACTGGGCGGCCACGGACGACGCGTCCGACATCGCCTGCCCGATGTACGCGCCGATCGAGGACTGTGTCGCGCACGCTCTGTCCGGTGAACAGACCAGGCCGCTGATCCAGTGCGAGTACTCGCACGCCATGGGCAACAGCAACGGCACGCTCGCCGACCATTGGGCGGCCATCGAGTCCACCCCGGGGCTTCAGGGCGGGTTCATCTGGGAGTTCTGGGACCACGGCATTCTCCAGCGGGTGAGCGACGGAAGACCGGCCGGACGCGATGGCGTCGGGCTGTACGGCAACGGTGTCGCCGCGCCCGGCCATCGCTGGGCGTACGGCGGCGACTTCGGCGAGGCGGTCCACGACGGCGCGTTCATCGCCGACGGGATCGTGTTCCCCGACCGCACGCCCAAGCCCGTGATGTACGAGCACCGGGAGATCGCCGCGCCGGTGCGGCTGTCCGTGGAGGGCGAGGGCACCTGGCGGGTGCTGCGCGTGCACAACAAGCAGCACTTCCGCGATCTGTCGTGGCTGGCCGCCGAGTGGGAGTTCGCCGCGGCGGACGGCGGCACCTGGACGGTGCCCGCCGTGCTGCCCGACGTGCCGCCCGGCGGTTCGGCCGTCATCGACCGGCCCGAGGTGCTCGACGGGGCGGGCGAGATATGGCTGACGCTGCGGGTCACCACGGCCGCCGACGAGCCATGGGCGCCGCGCGGCACCGAGGTGTGCTGCCCGCAGACGCGCTGGTACGAGGCGGACGAGACGGACGGCGCGGAGCCGGTGGTGGGCGCCGACGCCGGGGCGGACGTGGGGGACGAGCTCGCGGACGACTTGCTCGGGGACGGCTTGGACGACACCGTCCGGGACAGCTTCGGCCGGGTCGTCCCCGGGGCGCGGGGACCGGGTGCCCGGGGCCTGCCCGAGACCGACCCCGACGGCCTGCTCCGGCACCCGTTGCTCGCCGCCCCGCCCGTGCTGAGCCTGTGGCGCGCCCCCACCGACAACGACGTCCTGGGCGGCATGGCCGAGCGCTGGCGGGAACTGGGCCTGCACCGCCCGGAGCGCGAACCGGTCTCCGTGGAGCGCAAGGGCCCCCGGGTCCAGGTGCGCTCCCGCTGGGCGACGGCCGTGGGGCCGGTCGAGCACGAGCAGACGTTCACGGTACTGACCGACGGCCGCACCCTCGTCGAGGAGACCGCGGTGCTGCCGGAGGAGCTGACGGACGTGGCCCGGGTCGGCACCGTCTTCGAGACCGTCCCCGGCCTCGACCGCTTCGCCTGGTACGGCCAGGGCCCCTGGGAGAGCTACCCGGACCGCGCCTCCGGGGCTCCCGTGGGCCACCACTCGGCCGCCGTGGACGAGCTGTTCACGCCCTACCTGCGCCCGCAGGAGAGCGGCGGCCGCCACGGCGTACGGCACTTCTCGCTCACCGGGGGCGGCCACACCCTGGCCGTACGGCTGGACCGGCCCCGCCAGGTCTCGGTGACCCGCTACCGCGCCGAGGACCTGGCCGCCGCCGCGCACCACGACGAGCTGGTGCCCCGGCCGGGCTGCGTGGTGCACATCGACGCGGCGCACCGGGGGCTCGGCACGGCCTCCTGCGGCCCGGACACCTCACCGTCGTACCTCATCGCGCCGGGCATCCACCGCTGGAGCTGGACGCTGCGAGCGCTCTGAACCACGAGCCTTTCCCACGCCTTCCTACGCCTTTCTACGCCTTCCTACGCCTTCCTACGCCTTCCTACGGAGACACTGTGTGCACCTCGCACGAACCGGGGCAGGAGTCCGCCCACGCCCACGCGGGCAGACGTCACTTCCTCCGCGCCACGGCCCTCATGGGCGCGACGGCGGCCGCGCTGCCCGTGGCCGCCGCACAGGCCGCGCCCGCCGAAGCCGTTACCGCACGCCGGCGCCCCGACCCCGACAGCCGCCGTTTCACTCTCGCCGTGATGCCCGACACCCAGTACCTCTTCGACGGGCCGAGCATCGACAAGGCGCCTGTGGAGGCGTCCCTGCGCTATCTGCTGGAGGACGGGCGGGACGAGAACATCGTCTTCCTGTCCCACCTCGGAGACCTCACCCAGAACGGCACCGAGGACGAAGTCGCGGCGATCGGCGAGGCGTTCCGGCTGCTCGACCGGCGGGGCGTGGGCTACAGCGTCCTCGCCGGCAACCACGACGTCCGCTCGTCCACCGACGACCAGCGGGGCGCGTCCCCGTACCTGGACGTCTTCGGGCCGGACCGTTTCGAGGGGAAGGCCACGTTCGGCGGCGCCTCCCCGGACGGCTACAACTCCTTCCACCTGTTCCGCGCGGCCGGGCGGGAGTGGATGGTGCTCGCGCTGGACTGGCGGCTGTCGGCGAAGGGGGTCGCGTGGGCCGAGGAGGTCATGGCCCGGCACCCTCAGGCGCCCGTCATCCTCACCACGCACGAGCTGGTCCACGAGGACGACGCGCTCTCCTCGTACGGGCAGAAGCTGTGGGACCGGCTGATCAAGGACCACGACCAGATCTTCCTCACCCTCAACGGGCACTACTGGCCCGCCGCCCGCGCGACGCGCGAGAACGCGGCGGGACATGAGGCCCACCTGCATCTGACGAACTATCAGAACCGTTACTTCGGCGGCGCGGCGATGATCCGCCTCTACCGCTTCGACCTCGACCGGAACACCATCGACGTGGAGACGATCTCCCCGTGGATCCTGGGCCGGGCCGCCAAGGGGCTCAACGAGCTGGAGCGGCAGGAGATCGAACTCACGGGTGACGCCGACCGGTTCTCGGTCCCGATCGACTTCGAGGACCGCTTCTCGGGCTTCGCGCCGGTGCCCGCGCGCCCGTCCCGGCCCGCCTCTCAGATGCTCGTGCGCGGCACGGTGGCGTACTGGCGCTTCGACGGCGGGCAGGACGGGGCCGTGGTCGACGGCACCGTCCGGGACCTGTCCGGGCACGGCAACGACCTCGCCCTGGTCACGGTCGGCGGCTCCAGCCTGACCTGGTCGGCGGACCACCACCCGGACCAACCCGGCCACGGCAGCCTGGAGTTCCACGGCGGCAAGCCTCCGCTGCGGGGCGCGTACCTGCGGACGGTCGACGGGGCGCCTCTCAACTCGGCCACGTTCGGGGCCGGTTACACCATCGAGGCCTTCTACCGCCTCCCCGCCGACTGGAACCCCTCACGCCACGCCTGGGCGGGACTGATCAGCCGCACCGGCACCGGCGGCGGCGCGGGCAAAACCGAGGACGACCCCGACGAGCCGCTCGCCACGCTGTCGCTCTCGAACGACCGCGAGCCCCAGTGGGCCGTGCGCCCGCTCAACCAGCAGGGCATCGCGACCAACTGGGGACAGGAGACCCCGCTGGAGACCTGGTGGCACCTCGCGGTCGTCAACGACGGCCGGCGGACCACGCTGTACGTCCAGGGCTGCCCCGTCGTACGGAACCCGAAGGCGGCGGCCGTCGGGCTGACCTCGCTCGGGCTGCCGTGGCTGCTGGGCGGCTACGAGTACGGGGGCCGGATCGACCAGATCCTGCACGGACGGCTCGGCGACGTCCGGATCGTCGAACGGGCGCTGCCCGTCACGTCCTTCATGACCCACTGAGCCCGGAGAGCCATGAGTCAGCAGCTGCCCACCTGGGCCGACCCGTCCGTCTCCCCCGCCGCCCTGGACGCCCAGGGCGTGTCGAGACGCCAACTCCTGTGCCGCGCGGGCCTGTTCGGAGCCGCCTTCGCGCTCGGCCCCGCGGCCACCCCCGCCACTGCCGCCGGCCGGCGCTACGGCGGCAACGACCCCCGCCTCGCCTATCTCGTCGGCGACCACCACATCCACACCGTCTACAGCCACGACGCCAAGTACACGTTCTCCCAACTCGCCGAAGCGGGCGCGAAGTACGGCCTCGACTGGATGGTGTTCACCGAGCACTCCAACATCGGGCACGCCAAGTACGGGGCCCCACTGGAGCACGAGGAGATCCTCAGGGCCCGTGCCGAGAACCCGCGTCAGCTGATCTTCCAGGGCCTGGAGTGGTACATCCCGGCCGCCGAGCACTGCACGGTCTTCGTGGCGCCCGGCCCGCACGAGGTCGACGTCCTCACGAGGTTCGAGAACGCCTACGACGGCAAGCTGCTGGGCTACGACAAGGGCGGCCCCGGCGACGCGGACACCGCACGCAACGAGGCACACGCCGTCAAGGCCATCCGGTGGCTGGCCGAGCAGCGCCGCTCCGGGTACGTCGACGACGTACTGGTGCTCGCCAACCACCCCATGCGCCTGGGCATCGACTCCCCGCACGAGATGCGGGCCTGGCGAGACGCCGGGCGGGGTGGAGGGAAAAATGCGGCCCCCGAGATCATGATCGGCATGGAGGGCGCGCCGGGTGCCCAGGGCGCGGCCATACCCGGCTGGCGCGGAACGACCTCGATCCGGGGCGAGTACGAGAACAAGCCGTCCGCCCAGTCCTGGCCCGGCTACCCGGCGGAGGCGTACCTCACGTACGGCGGCTTCGACTGGGCGACCGCGACGGTCGGTGGCCTGTGGGACTCGATGCTGGCAGAAGGCAGCCTGTTCTCGATCACCACGAACTCCGACGCGCACCGCATCGTGTTCGACACCTGGCGGAACGGCGACTGGCCGCCCGGCCAGAACTTCGACAACACCGGCCGACTGCCCGACCCGGTGAACACCGACACCCCGCAGCCGGGCAGCGACTTCTGGCCGGGCCAGTTCAGCCGCACCCACGTCGGCGTCACGCGCTACGGCTACCGCGCGGTCATGGCGGGCCTGCGCGCGGGCCGGGTCTGGCTCGATCACGGGCATCTGCTCGACGGCCTCGACGTCCGCCTGAAGCGGGACTGCGACCGGGGGCGCGGAGTCACGCTGGGCGGGCGGCTGCGCGTCCGCCGGGGCGAGAAGCTCACCCTGTACATCACCGTGACGAGCGCCTCCCGCCCCAACCCCTGGGGAATCCTCCCCGAGCTGGCCCACGTGGACGTGATCCGCGGCACGGTACACGGCCCGGCGGCCGACCAGGACACGTGGCAGGCACCCGACACCCGGGTCGTCCGCGCCTTGGACGTGAGCGGCCGGAAGGGGACGTACACCCTACGCATCCCACTGGAAGCGGGCGACGACCCCTTCTACGTCCGCCTACGCGGCAGCGACGGCAACCACAACGGAACGGGATATCTGGGGGCCACGGTCGACCCCCATGGCCCGCTCCCCCACGAGCCGGGCAACGGCGACCCGTGGGCGGACACATGGTTCTACTCGAATCCGGTGTTCGTGGACGTTGCCTGACTGTTCACATCCCGGCGCAGTACCGCGCCCCTCAAGGGGCGCGGGGCTGTGACATCGTGCGGCTCCGCCGCGTGGGCGCGACAAGCCACAGACGGCCCGCACCCGCCATACGACATTGCAGCCGAGCTCTCAGGCGTAGAACCGCGACAGACTCTGAAGCACCGCCGCCGGCTTCGCACCCCCCTCGATCTCAATCGTGCCGTCAACAGCGATCTGCACCCCACCGGGCACATCCTCGACCGACGCCAGCTTCCCGACCAGCCGAATCCGCGACCCGACCTTCACCGGCGAGGGGAACCGCACCTTGTTCAGCCCGTAGTTGACCTTGGTCGTGACCCCCTGAACATCCAGCAGCTCGGTGAACAGCGGGATGAAGAGGGCAAGCGTCAGATACCCGTGCGCGATAGGGGCACCGAACGGCCCCTCCTTGGCCCGCTCGGGATCAACGTGGATCCACTGGTGATCCCCGGTGGCGTCTGCGAACGTGTTGATCCGCTCCTGGGTGATCTCGATCCACTCACTGGTACCGAGATCGCTGCCGGCCAGCTTCTTCAGCTCGTCGAGGCCGTTCACGGTGATGCTCATATGGCGTTCCTTAACTAAGAGTTGTTGCCGAAGCGCTTACGCACCCGGGACTTCAGAAGCTTGCCGGAGGCGGTCCGCGGGAGTTCGTCCGCGATCACCACCGACTTGGGGATCTTGTACTTGGCGAGCCGTCCGGCCAGGGACGCGAGGACCTCGTCCGGGTCCAGCTCGGCGCCCTCGCGGGGGACGACGACCGCGCGCGGTACCTCGCCCCACTTGTCGTCGGGCACGCCGATGACCGCGCACTCGACGACGCCGGGGTGGGAGAGGAGCTGGTCCTCGATCTCGGCGGGGTAGATGTTCTCGCCACCCGAGATGATCATGTCCTTGATGCGGTCGACGATGTAGACGTAGCCGTCCTCGTCGACCCGCGCGGCGTCCCCGCTGCGGAACCAGCCGTCCACGAACACGGCGGCCGTCTCCTCGGGCAGCCCCCAGTAGCCGGGCATGACGTGCGGCCCGCGCACGGCCACCTCGCCCGTCTCGTCGACGTCGACCGGTGTCATGTCCGGCCGGACGACGCGTACGTCGCTGAAGAAGTGGGGTACGCCCGCCGAACCCGCCTTGCCGATCGCGTGCTCGGCGTCCAGGAAGAGCGTGCCGGGGGCCGCCTCGGTCATGCCGTAGCCCTGGAGGAAGGTGAGCCCCCGCTCCTGGTACCTGGCGATCAGCGGCGTCGGGACCGGTGAACCGCCGCACGTCAGGATGCGCAGCGACGACAGGTCCGCGTCGGCCCAGCGCTCGTGCCGGGCCACCTGGTCGAACATGGTGGGCACCCCGAACATGAAGGTGATCCGGTGCCGTTCGATCAGGTCGAAGGTGGCCGACGGGTCGAAGGCCTCGACGAGGACGCAGGTGCCGCCCTTGAGCAGCACGGGCAGGGTGAGCATGTTCAGCCCGGCCGTGTGGAACAACGGGGCGGAGACCAGGGCGCGTTCGTCGGTGATCAGGTCGGTGTCGACGAGGACGTTGACCGCGTTCCAGGTCAGGTTGCCATGGGTGAGCATGGCGCCCTTGGGGCGGCCGGTGGTCCCCGAGGTGTACATGACGATGCAGGTGTCGTCGGGGGTGACGGGCTGGTCGATCGGCTCGTCCTCGGCTCCGGCGAGCAACCCCTCGTACTCCCCGCCGACCTCGACGTACGTACGGACGTCCGTGCTGCCCGGCAGGCCCGCGACGAGCCCCGCGTGCGAGGGCGCGTAGACGAGGATCCTGGCGCCCGAGTCGGCGAGCTGGTAGGCGATCTCGGGTCCGGCGAGGCGGGTGTTGAGCGGGACGAAGACCGCGCCGAGGGTGCCCGCGGCGAACAGTGTCTCCAGGTAGGAGGGGTGGTTGGGGCCCAGGTAGGCGATCCGGTCACCGCGGCGCAGGCCGGCGGCGCGCAGGGCGTGGGCGAGGCGCGTGGTGCGCTCGTACAGCTCCGCGTACGTGATGCTGGTGCCCCCGTGGATCAGGGCGGTGCGTCCGGGGGTCTTGCGGGCCCGGCGTGCGGGCCATGACCCCAGTCCCTCATTGCGCATCTGTCCGCCCCTGTCCGTCTTTGCACATGGGGTGCCCCTTACGGTTTCGTCAGCCCGAGCAGGCGGGCCGCGTTCTCCTTGAGGATCTTCGGCTTGACCTCGTCCTTGATGGACAGCTTGTCGAAGTCCGCGAGCCAGCGGTCGGGCGTGAGCACCGGGTAGTCGGAACCGAACAGCACCTTGTCCTTGAGCAGCGTGTTCGCGTACTGCACGAGCTGCGGCGGGAAGTACTTCGGCGACCACCCGGACAGGTCGATATGAACGCCCGGCTTGTGCGTGGCCACGGCGAGCGCCTCGTCCTGCCAGGGGAAGGACGGGTGCGCCAGGATGATCTTCAGGTGCGGGAAGTCGGCGGCCACATCGTCCACGTGCAGGGGGTTGGAGTACTTCAGACGGATGCCTCCGCCGCCGGGCACGCCGGCGCCGATGCCCGTCTGGCCCGTGTGGAAGAGGGCGATGGTGCCGGTCTCCTCGATGACCTCGTACAGGTCGTACGCCACCGACCTGTCGTTGGGGAAGAAGGCCTGGATGCTGGGGTGGAACTTGAAGCCCTTCACCCCGTACTCCTCGACCAGGCGCCGGGCCTGCTTCACTCCGGCCTTGCCGCGGAACGGGTCGATGGAGGCGAAGGGGATCAGTACGTCCGGGTTGGCAGCCGCGGCCTCGGCGACCTCCTCGTTGGCGATGGGCTCGGTGCCGGTGGCGGACTCGGCGTCGACCGTGAAGATCACGGCGGCCATCTTCCGCTCGCGGTAGTAGGCGGCCGTCTCCTGAAGGGTGGGCTTCCGCTTGCCCTCGACCTTGAAGTAGGCGGACGACGCGTCGTGCAGGTCGTCGTCCAGCGAGGACTTGCCCTTGGAGGAGACCTCGGCGTGGGTGTGGACGTCGATGGCCACCAGGTCGTCGGGGTTCATCACGCCTCCGGGAACTTCGGGGCGGGCACTCCCACGGTCTGCGGCTCGGCGCCCAGCGAGTTCGGCCAGACGTCGGCGAGCGCCTGAGGGGTCCAGCCGCCGTCCGCGTACGCCGCCTTGATCTCCTGCGGATGAGACCAGAGTGACACCTTGTCGCCGCCGATGCCGATGGCCTGGCCGGTGATGCCGCGGGCGGCCTCGGAGGCGAGGAACGGGATCAGGCCCGCGCAGTCCTCGGGGGTGCCGAAGCCCTCGCCCTTGCGGAGGAAGTCGGGGAACGGCTTGCCCTCGCGCAGGGCCTCCACGTACGGGGCGAAGACCGGGATGGTCTCGGTCATGGCGGTGGCCGCGATCGGCACGATCGCGTTGACGGTGATGTTCGCCCGGCCCAGCTCCATCGACCAGGTGCGGGCCATGGCGGCGATGCCCGCCTTGGCTGCGGAGTAGTTCGTCTGGCCGAAGTTGCCGCGCTGTCCGGCCGGGGAGCCGACCAGGATCAGGGTGCCGCCCTCGCCCTGCTCGCGCATGCGGACGGCGGCGGCGCGGGCGCAGGTGAAGGTGCCCTTGAGGTGGGTGGTGATCACCGCGTCGAAGTCGTCGTCGGACATCTTCCACAGGACCTTGTCGCGGAGGATGCCCGCGTTGGTGACCAGGATGTCGAGGCGCCCGAACTCGCTCACGGCGCGCTCGACCAGCCGGTCCGCGGCCTCGGACGTGCCGACGGCGACCACCTCGGCCACGGCCTTGCCGCCCGCCTCGGTGATGGACTTCACGGCCTGCTCGGCCACGGCCTCGTCGATGTCGTTGACGACGACCGAGGCGCCGTGGGCGGCCAGGGCCTGAGCGTAGGCCAGTCCGAGACCACGGCCGCTGCCGGTGACGACGGCGACCTTGCCGGTGAGATCAGTGCTGGGCACGAGGGGTCCCTTCGGTGCGACTTCGTGTGCGGGGGTGACGTCGGGTCCGTCTGCGGCCACGATGTCGAGATAGAAGTTAAGAGCAATAATTGTTGACGTCAATAGTTGTTGCCGACTCGCCCGTGCGTCATGCTGGGGGCAGTACGTCCGCACCGCCCCGCCCGGGGCCTCGACCAGGGAGCCCGCCATCGCCAGCCGGCCGACCACCCACCATGCCGCAGGCCCTGCCCCCATCGACGCGCACGAGCCGTGGATGCGCGGGCTGCACGCGGACACGGGCTATCTGCTCTACCGCCTCGGCCTGCGCTCCGGCCAGCTGTTCAACGCCTCCCTCCAGGAGTCGGGGCTGCGCCTGCGCCACTACGCCCTGCTGCGCTTCCTCACCACCTCCCCGGGCGCGCTCCAGCGCGAGCTGAGCGCCTCGCTCGGCTACGACCCGAGCGCGATCGTCGGTCTGGTCGACGACCTGGAGAAGCTGGGGTTCGTCGAGCGCCGCCCCTCCCCCGACGACCGGCGCAGCCGGATCATCGTCCTGACCGAGGACGGCCGGGCCTTCCTGCGCGACTCGGACGAGGCCGGGCAGCGCGCCACGAACGAACTGCTCCAGCCCCTCGACGCCACGGAGCGCGGCATGCTCCACTCGCTGCTGCAGAAACTCGCCGAGAGCGGGCTCGGGTGACGCCATGCCGATGACCGCCGACGCCGTGCCGCCCCGGGCGGCTCCGGCGGCGCGCTCCGCGCCGGACCGGCTGCTCGCCGTGCTCGCCGCCTTCGACCACGACCACCCGGCGCTCACCCTCACCGACATCAGCCGCCGGGCCGGGCTCACGCTCACCACCACGCACCGGCTGGCCGGCGCGCTCACCGAGTGGGGCGCGCTGGAACGGGACGCGTCCGGCCTCTACCACGTGGGGCTGCGGCTGTGGGAAGTGGCGGCCCTCGCCCCGCGCGGGCTGGCGCTGCGGCAGATCGCGCTGCCGTACCTGGAGGACCTGTACGAGGCGACGCACGAGAACGTGCAGTTGGCGGTCCGTGACGGCGGCGAGGTCGTCTACATCGAGTGGCTCTCCGGGCGTTCGGCCGTCGGCGTGCACATCCGGGTCGGCGCCCGCTGGCCGCTGCACGCGACCGGCGTGGGTCTCGCGCTGCTCGCGCACAGCGAGCCCGGCTTCCAGGAGGCGTACTGCGAGGGGCCGTTGGCCTCCTTCACGCCGTACACCATCACCGAGGAGGCGCGCCTGCGGCGGGTGCTGGCCGAAGTGCGGCGCACGGGGGCGGCGGTGAGCAGCCGTCAGGTCACCGACGACGCCCTGTCGGTAGCGGCCCCCGTACGCGGCCAGAGCGGGGAGGTCGTCGCGGCCGTGTCGGTGGTCGTGCCCCAACGCGGCGCCCAGGTCCCGGCGTTGGTCCCGGCCGTGCGGCTGGCGGGGCTCGGGATCTCCCGGGCCCTGGGCTGGCAGCCGGACGCTACGGGATGAGGCGCTTGGCGCCCACGGTCGTCCGCGTCGCGTACGTCACCATGGAGCCCGCGTGCGTGGCCGTCCCCCGGCAGATCAGCCGGCCGCGCCCCGCGTCCTTGGCGGGCAGGACCATCCAGCGGGCGGTGAGCCGGCCGCCCACGGGGATGCGGTCCGCGGTCACGGTGTCGAGGGCGCGTACCTGCCACCGGACGGGTGCCTGAAGGGCGAGCCGGGCGCCGGTCCAGGGCCGGGAGGAGCCGTTGGCGAAGGTGGCGGTCACGAGGAACTGCCCGTTCCGCCGGGTCACCTGGAGGGTGACGCCGAACGGCTCGCGCTCGTAGGTGTCGGACCACGAGGACCGCATGAGCCGCACCATCGCGTCGGCCTCGGCGGGCCGCGCCGCCGCGAGGTCGTCCTGCTCGCCGGGGTCCTTGGCGAGGTCGTACAGCTCGACATCCCACAGGTCGTCGGGCACGCTCCGGCTCCGGCCCGGCGCGAACCGCACCGCCTTCAGATCGCCCCGCCGCACCGCCTCGGCCAGGCTTCGCTGCCGGCCGCCGTCCTCGGCGGCGGCGGTCGGGGTGAACCCGCTGTGGTTGCGGTAGAAGTACAGGTGGTCGTGGCGGGCGGCATGAGCGCCGCCCTGCAGCAACGGGGCGATCGAGAGGCCGTCGATGTCCGACGGGGCGGGCGCGCCCGCGAGTTCGGCCAGGGTCGGCAGCAGGTCGGTCAGCGGGGTCGGCCGGTCGCTGACGCCGACCGGGACGCGCCCCGGCGACCAGGCGATGAGCGGTACGCGGATGCCGCCCTCGTAGAGATTGCGCTTCAGGCCGCGCAACGGGCCGCTCGCGTCGAAGAACCCGGGATCGGTGCCGCCCTCCTCGTGCGGGCCGTTGTCGCTGGTGACCAGGACCACGGTGTACTCGGCGATGTCGAGGTCGGTGAGCCGGTCGACGACACTGCCGACGAGGTTGTCGAAGGAGCTGACCTGGGCGGCGTGGGCCTTGTTGGGTCCGGTCCAGGGCTGGGCCGCGTACGTGCCGAGGTGCGGGTCGGTGCTGGGGGCGTGCGGGACGGTCGGCGCGAGGTAGAGCAGGAACGACTCGTCCTGGTGCGCGTCGATGAAGTCCAGCGAACGCTGCTGGATGAGGTCCGGCGCGTACACCTTGCGGGCCCCGCGCCGGTTCTGGGGGATCTGCCGCCGGGTGCCGTTGTCCCACAGGAACTTCGGGTAGTAGTCGTGCGCGTGGTGGTGCCCGAGGTAGCCGTAGAACTCCTCGAAACCACGGGCGTTGGGGTGGCTCGGCTGGTCCGGCCGCTCGGGCCCGAAGCCCCACTTGCCGATCAGGCCGGTCCGGTAGCCGCGGGCTCGCAGCACCTCCGCGAAGGTGAAGTCACGGTCGCTGAGGCTGGCCTGGCCCCCCGGGCCCCACGGGTTCTCACGCACGGTCGCGTGGCCGCTGTGCAGGCCGGTGAGCAGGGAGCAGCGCGCGGGCGCGCAGACCGGGGCGTTGGCGTAGGCGTCGGTGAAGCGCAGGCCCTCGGCGGCCAGGGCGTCCAGGCGCGGGGTCTGGATCAACTTCTGCCCGTACGAGCCGAGTTCGCCGTAGCCGAGGTCGTCCGCGAGGATCACCACGAAGTTCAGCGGGCGGTTCGGGGACTGGGCGGCGGGCACGACCGAGGCCGACGGACGGGCCGCCTCCGGGCCCTTGCCCCCCTTGCGGCTCTCGTGCGCGGTGCATCCGGCCACCGCTCCGGTCACGCCAACGGCGGCGGATCCGGCGAGGAATCGGCGGCGGCTGGGCATACGGGCTCCTGTTGTGGTTCGGCCGCGGGTGGTCAGGTCCGCGGCGGGTGGTCGTGCACGGTCGTGAAGAGGGCACTTGGGTGCACGACCCTGCACAGGGTACGAACACCGGGTTGCGGCAGTTCACCGGGGTGCCCTTGGGGCTCCGTACGACTCTGGACGGCGCCCGACCCTAGAGAGGGACAATCCAGCGATCCGGTTCCATCGGGCGAGGGCGAGCTTCGTCATCCGGCCCTGGAAATCCCTCGCACCGGTGAGGTCTTGGCCGTTCGCGCCCCGGATACTGAAACGGCCCTGGCCCCGAGGAGCCGCCGATGCCCGCCCAGTCATGGATCACACCCGTCGCCACACGGCTGCGGACGACGAACCCGTACGTCGACACCGCGCTCGCCGCGCTGGTGCTGTTCGCCGCCTCCCTGCAGTGGATCTTCCCTGACGAGAGCGACGACCGGCTCTCCTGGCAGGGGTTCCTCCTGGGGGCCGCCACCGCCGTGCCGCTCGTGTGGCGGCGCCGGGCGCCGTTCACCTCGGCCGTAGCCGTGTCCGCGGCCACGGTCGCCATGGCGCTCTACCACGCGCCACCGCCGGACGTGGCGTACGGCGGTCTGGTCGTCCTCTACACGATGGCCGCGCTCTCCCCGCCCCGGCAGCGGCGGTTCATGCTGGTGGGCTGGCTGATCGGTGCCTCGCTGACCATCCTCCACAAGGAGGACGCCCACCCCTTCGCGTACGCCTTCCAGTTGCTGACCTTCGTCGCCGCGTACGCGGTGGGCATGCTCAGCCGGGTCCAGCGCGCGTACGCCGGTGAGCTGGAGGACCGGGCCCGCCGTCTGGAGCGGGAGCGGGCCGCCGACACCGCCCGGGCCATGGCGCAGGAACGCGCCCGTATCGCCCGGGACATGCACGACATCCTCGCCCACGCGGTGAGCCTGATGGTGGTCCAGGCCGAGGCCGGGCCGGTGGTCGTACGCAGCGATCCGGCGCGCGCCGAGGCCGCGTTCGACGCGATCGCGGCAAGCGGACGCGACGCGATGACCCAACTGCGGCGCATCCTCGGCGTCCTCAAGGAGGAGCAGGTGAACGGGACGTCGGTCGCGGCCCTGCTCCCGCAGCCCGGCGTCGCCGCCCTGCCCGAACTGGTCCGCCAGGTCGAGGAGTCCACGGGACTGCGGATCGAGCTGCGCGGGTCCGGGGAGCCCCGCCCGCTGCACCCCGACACCGAGGTCGCCGCCTACCGCGTGGTCCAGGAAGCCCTGACCAACACGGTGAAGCACGCGTACGCTTCCTCTGCCCGGGTGAAACTGGACTGGACGGAGCACGAATTGACCCTCACGGTGACGGACGACGGTCGCGGCCCGGCGGAGGCCGGCCAGGGCGGCGGCCACGGTCTGATCGGGCTGCGTGAACGGGCCGCCGCATGCGGGGGCACCGCGTCCGCGGGCCGTGGGTCCGACGGCGGTTTCCGGGTCCTCGTCCACCTCCCGGCCGCCGTGGACCGGCAGACGGCGCTGGGGTGAGCATCCGGGTGGTCGTCGCCGACGACCAGGAACTGGTCCGCAGCGGCTTCAGCATGATCCTGGAGGCGCAGGACGACATCGAGGTGGTGGCGGAGGCCGGGGACGGCGAGGAGGCCGTCGCGGCGGTCCGGCGACACGCCCCCGACGTCCTGCTGCTCGACATCCGCATGCCCCGCATGGACGGCCTGGAGGCCGCCCGGCTGGTGTGCGCGCGGTCCGGCTGCCGGGTCGTCATGCTGACCACGTTCGACCTCGACGAGTACGTGTACGAGGCGCTCTACGCGGGCGCGAGCGGCTTTCTTCTGAAGGACGTCCGCCGGGACGACCTGGTCCACGCGGTCCGTGTCGTCGCGGCCGGCGATTCGCTCCTCGCGCCCTCCGTGACGCGCCGTCTGGTCGCCGACATCATCCGGCGCCGCCGCGCCGAGGCCGCCGTGGAGCCCCCGCCCCGCCGCCTCGACGCGCTCACCGCCCGCGAGGAGGAGACCCTGCGGCTGCTGGCCCGCGGGCTGTCCAACGCGGAGATCGCGACCACGCTGTTCGTCAGCGAACACACCGTCAAGACGCACGTCAGCAACGTGCTGAGCAAGCTGGGGCTCAGGGACCGCGTGCAGGCGGTGATCTGCGCGTACGAGACCGGGCTGGTGACACCGGGCTCGCCGTGAGGGACTGCGTCATGTCCCGGCCCTCAGGGCCGGTCAGCCGGAGAGCCCTTCGTAGACGGCCGCGAGGAGGAGGAAGCCCCGCTCGTCGCCGAGACCTCCCTCGTCGATCATCTGGTTCATGACGTACGACACGGCCATGCGGGCGTCGAGGTCGACCACGATGAGCGAGCCGCCCCAGCCGCCCCAGAAGCAGGTGCGGGGGTTGGGCAGCTGACCCGCGTTCAGGCCGTAGCCCATGCCATACCGCATGGGCACGCCCAGCACCCGGTCCGTGCCGTGGAACTGCTCCTCAAGGACCCGCTCACAGCCCTCCGCCGACAGCAGCCGCACCCCACGCGCCGCTCCGCCGCAGGCCAGCACCGGCTGCACGGCGGCCGCTGTTCGATCGTTGGTTCGCCTCCGGGGCGCCAAAGCCTGTGTCGAGAGGCCGAACGTGCTCAACCCTCCTTCCGTCGGGCCTGCGCGCTCCCCCACGCTCGGCTTCGCTCGCGCGGGGGGACCCCCATGGCCTCTCGACACAGGCGCGCCCCTTCGGCTCACGCGGGCATTGCCGTGGCCGTTCGCGGCCGGGATCTCGGCGCGCCGCCAGGCGGGGGTGTTGGCGACGCCGGGCGGGACGGTCGGACTGCCGGGGCCGTCGCGCGGCGGGAACACGGGCGGGGCGTCCTTCGGCGCGGGCGGCGGCAGCAGGATCGGGGCCACCCGGTGGTCGTGCTCGGCGGCCAGCCCGATGTGGAAGTCGGCGCACAGCGGGCCGGTCACCTCTTCGGCGAGGAAGGTGCCCGTGCTGCGGCCGGTGACCCGGCGGACGACCTCTCCGATCAGGTGCCCGTAGGTGACGGAGTGATAGCCGGCCTCGGTTCCCGGCTTCCAGGCCGGTTCCTGCGCGGCGAGCCGGGCGGTGGCGGTCGGCCAGTCGTACAGGTCCTCGACCGTCATCGGTCCGCTCCAGGCCGGCAGGCCCGCCGTGTGCGACAGCAGATGCCGTACCCGTACGTCCTCCTTGCCCGCCGCGGCGAACTCGGGCCGGTACGCGGCGACCGGCGCGGCCAGGTCGAGGGCGCCGCGGTCGGCGAGGACGAGCGCGCACAGCGCCGCCATGGTCTTGGTGGTGGACCAGACGTTGGTGATGGTGTCCCGCTCCCAGGGGACCGTGCGGGCCGCGTCCGCGTAGCCGCCCCACAGGTCGACCACCGGCTCGCCGTCCACGTACACCGCCACCGAGGCGCCCACGTCGCGGTCGTCCGGGGAGGCCGCCAACGCCTCGCGCACCGGGGCGAATTGGTCCGTACACGTGCCGTGTGTGTCCGGCATGGGCGGAATCCAGCGCGGTTGCCCGGCGGAGCCACCGAAAATGCGCACCCGTTGCTCGCGCGCCGGACACCAAGCGGGTCCGGCGAAGTCCAGTGCGGTTCGGCAGCGCCCCAGAGAGGCGCGGGGCGGTGACATCAGCGGCTCCGCCGCGGGGCGCGACCGGCCATGACGGACCCGCGGGTGATGCACCGAACCTCCAGCGGAGCGCTCGGCCGAGTACGGGCCCCTCGCTCCGAGGAGTGAGACGGCCACTCGTATCCGTCGTACGGGGGAGTCCCCAAGACCGCTCCCACCGGCGATCCGGTGACCACCCGCCCGGCAGCACGCTGTGAGCCATGACAACCGAACCGCCGGGAGGCACCTCGTGCTAGAGACCATCGCCCGGACGGCGACCCGCCGTCCGCTCACCGTGATCTTCGTCTGGCTGCTCATGCTGGTGATCGGCTTCGGTCTCGGCACGGGTGTGTTCGGGCGGCTCGTCGACTCCGTGGCCGACGTCCCGGGCACCGAGTCGGAACGGGCCGCCCAGTACCTCGACGACACCGACCCGGCCGGTGAGTCGATCACCGCCGTCGTCGCGGGCGCCGCGGTCTCCGACCCGGGCCTCAGGTCCCAGGTCGAGACCGCCGTCGCCGACGTGAGGGAGATCGCCGGAGTGGCCGCCGTCCCCGATCCCTACACCACGCCGGGTCTGACCGCCGAGGACGGGCAGGCCCTGATCATCCCGGTGAGGCTCGACGGCGGCCTGGACGACGACGCCGAGGAGACAGTCCTCGACACCGCGGTCGACCGCATCCACCGGATCGACGCACCCGACGTCCACGTCAGCGGCGGCCCGTTGCTCGGCCTGCAGATCGGCGAACGGGCCCAGGGCGACGTGGCACGCGCCGAGATCATCTCCCTGCCCGTCGTCCTCGTCCTCCTGCTCGTCATCTTCGGCGGGCTGCGCGCCGCCGGGCTCCCGCTGGTCATCGCGGTCAGCGGCATCGCGGGCGCGTTCCTGGCGCTGTTCGCCTTCAGCCAGGTCACCGACATCTCCGTGTACGCGATCCAGGTCACCACGATGCTCGGCCTCGGACTCGCCGTGGACTACGCCCTGTTGATGGTGGTCCGCTTCCGCGAGGAACGGCGGCACACCGACGACGTGATCGAGGCCGTGCACCGCACCGTGGCCCGGGCCGGGCGGACCGTCCTGTTCTCCGGGCTCACCGTCGCCGTCAGCCTGACCGGGCTGCTGGTCTTCCCCAGCCCGTTCCTGCGCAGCATGGGCCTGGCCGTGGCCGCCGTGGTCGTCGTCGACATGCTCGCCGCGCTCACCCTGCTGCCCGCGCTGCTCGCGAAGTTCGGCGGGAAGATCACCCCCGCGCGCCCGAAACCCGGCGTCGAGGAGGGCCGCGTCTTCGCCCGCCTCGCCCGCTTCTCCGCCCGGCGCCCGGCCGTGATCCTGGCCACGGTCGTCCCCGCCCTGCTCGTCCTCGCCCTGCCGGCCGCCGACATAAAGATCAACATCGGGGACGCGCAGCAACTCCCGTCCAGCACCGAGGCACGGCAGCTCTACGACACGGTCGACGCCCACTTCCCGCCGGGAACCGGGGTCAGCACCATCACCGTCGTCCTCCGCCCCGGCACCGAACCGGCCACGGCCGACCGGATCCGGGCCCTCTCCGACACGACCGAGTCCCGTACCGTGCCCGGCGGCACCACGGTGCTCAGCATCCGGCCGCCCGGCAGCGTCGACGGCGAAGAGGCCACCGGCCTGGTCAAGCAGGTACGGGAGATCCGGGGCGACGATCCCGTCGAGGTCACCGGGGTCGCGGCCCGCCTGGTCGACTTCCGCGAGATGCTCGCCGAGCGCGCGCCCTGGGGCGTCGCCATCGTCCTCGTCGGCATTTTCACCCTCCTGTTCGCCTTCACCGGATCGGTCCTGATCCCGCTCCGTACGATCCTCACCACCCTGCTCAGCCTGGGCGCGGCGCTCGGCGCGGTGGTCTGGGTCTTCCAGGACGGTCATCTGGCCGGGCTGCTGGGCACCCAGGGCCTGGGCTCGCTGAGCCTGACCGCGCCGCCGCTGATCGTCGCGATCGCCTTCGGGCTCGCCATGGACTACGAGTTGTTCATCCTGGCCCGCATGCGCGAGGTCCGGCGGCAGACCGGCGACGACCGCGAGGCCGTCGTCGAGGGCCTGCGCCGCTCCGGCCGCGTCGTCAGCTGCGCCGCGCTCCTGCTCGCCGTCGTCTTCGCCGCCTTCATGACCGGCGGCTTCTCCCCCATCCTCCAGATCGGCCTCGGGCTCACGATGGCCGTCCTCATCGACGCCACCGTCGTCCGCATGCTCCTCGTCCCGGCGACCATGACCCTGCTCGGCCGGCACGCCTGGTGGGCCCCGGGTCCGCTGCGGCGGGCGCACGACCGGTTCGGGCTGCGGGAGGAGGACGAGACACCCCAGCCCAGCCCGCAGGAACTCACTCCGAGCGCCTGACGACGCCGAAGAGCGTCACCAGAGACAGTCCGTCCCCGCCGCCCGGCGGGTGACGGACTTCTCCGCGAGGTCGGCACGGAACTCGTGACAGCCTTCATACCGCACCCCCTCCAGCGGCCTGACCCTGGCGACGACGATGACCTCGGCGGACGACCGCTCCGTACGCACGGGCTCGGCGACCGGGTCGTCGACCGCCGGCTGGCCCATGGCGTCGGTCCTCGGCAACGCGAAGGCCTGCCGCAGTTCGGTGTCCGTGAGAGTGCCGTCCGTGAGGGCTTGTTCGAGGCGTTGCTCGATCCTCCGTGCGCTCGCGTCGAGTCGGTCCCGCTTGTCGGCCTCCTGCCGCGCGTCCCGCTCCCGGTCGATGCGATAACAGCCGTCCGGCTCCAGCTTCTCGGCGGTCACCGCGCGTGGCGCCCGCACCCGGAACTCGTAGCAGTCCTTGCCTTGCGGGCCCGTGCCCCCGGACAGCCAGGCCAGCGCGGTGAACCGGCCGCCCTCGGTATCGGTGGCCTGGATGCCGACGCCCCACGTGCCCCAGACGGGGGCGCCGGCAGCGGCCTCGGTACCGCCCCCGGCCACCGCCGCGCGGAGTTCGACGGTGATGTCCTCGACGACGTCCGCGGGATCGCGGTAGAGCCTGCGCGAGCTGAACCGGCATGCCTCGGACGGGACTTCGCGCACGGAGACCGGCGGCGGGGCGTCGGCCGGGACCACCTCGAAGCGGTAGCAGCCTGCGGCGTGACCGGAAGGGCCGAACCCGCCGCCCACCTGCCCCATGAAAGGCGCGGTCACCGTCACCCGCCGGCCGTCCCGTCGGACGTCGCTCCGGCTCTTCCCCAGAGTCCGTACCGCCCGCTCGATCTCCGTACCCAGCAGCGCTCCGTCCCCGGCGGCGTCCGAGAGCCTGTCCCGCGTCCCGTTCACGGACGACGTCACCTGGTCATGTGCCTCGTCGTCGGCCTGCCCGTCCTCGATCCGCATCCACACCAATGAGCCCACGACCAGCACCAGGGCAAGCGCCAGCACGGTCAGACACCCGTCGGTCACACATCCCCCGCGTCTCGCCATGCCCCCACGCTGCCCGAGACCCGCACCCGGCACCGCACACGTGTCCGACACGTGACCGAAGGGGCGTTCATGCGAGACCGACGAGCCAGGGTGCCGTTCGTGGAGACGGATCCGGCGCGTCACCTCGCAGCGCCGCTCGCAACCGAGAAGGTGACTGCTTCACCTCTTGACGGTGTGAGTGACAGAGAGCACATTGGCCGCGCACTCCCTTTTGAGAGCGCTCTCAGAACGGAACAGGACCGGGCCCACGGGTCGACCACCGGGCCCGGGGCGAGCGCTCCGCACCCGCGCACCCCCACCCCGTACACCTGAAGAGGTACCCATGAGGGAAACTTCCGGCATACCCGGACGCGGCCGCCTGAGGCGCGTACTCGTCGCCGTCGTCAGCGCGTTGAGCCTGGCGGCGGCCGGGGCGACGGCCGCGCAGGGGGCCGCTCCCCCGCCGCCCAGCGGCTGGACCGAGGTCTTCGTCGACGACTTCGACGGCGCCGCGGGCACCGGCGTCAACACCTCCAACTGGCAGTACGCCACCGGCACCGGCTACCCCGGCGGCCCCGCCAACTGGGGCACGGGCGAGATCGAGACCATGACCTCCAGCACCGACAACGTGGCGCTGGACGGCAACGGCAACCTCCGGATCACCCCACGGCGCGACGCCGCCGGCAACTGGACGTCGGGCCGCATCGAGACCAACCGCACCGACTTCCAGCCGCCGTCGGGCGGAAAGCTGCGCGTCGAGTCCCGCATCCAGATGCCGAACGTCACCGGGGACGCCGCCCGCGGCTACTGGCCCGCGTTCTGGATGCTGGGCGCGCCCTACCGCGGCGACTACTGGAACTGGCCGAGCGTCGGCGAGCTGGACATCCTGGAGAACGTCCAGGGTCTCAACACCGTGTGGGCGACGATGCACTGCGGCACCAGCCCGGGCGGCCCCTGCAACGAGACGGTCGGCCTCGGCGGCTCCACCGCCTGCCCCGGCGCGACATGCCAGGCCGGCTTCCACACGTACGCCCTGGAGTGGGACCGCTCGACGAGCCCGGAGGAGATCCGCTTCTACGTCGACGGCACCAACTACCACACGGTACGGGCGAACCAGGTCGACGCGACGACCTGGGCCGACGCCACGAACCACGGCTTCTTCATCATCCTGAACGTGGCGATCGGCGGCGCCTTCGTGGACGCGTTCGGCGGCGGCCCGGACGGCGCGACGGTGCCCGGCCACGCGATGGTCGTCGACTACGTCCAGGTGCTGTCGGCCAGTGGGAGCGGTACCACGCCTCCGCCGACCGGCAACCGTGACGCGTACAGCGCGATCCGGGCCGAGTCGTTCGACGGCCAGAGCGGGGTGGCCACCGAGTCCACCACCGACTCCGGCGGCGGCCAGAACATCGGCTCGCTCGCCCATGGCGACTGGGCGCTCTACCGGGGCGTCGACTTCGGCTCCACAGCGGCCACTCAGTTCTACGGCCGGGTCGCGAGCGGTGCCGCCCCGGGTGTGAGCGGTCTGGTCGAGGTGCGCCTCGACAGCCGTACGAGCGCGCCCATCGGGAGTTTCGCGGTGGGCAACACGGGCGGCTGGCAGTCGTGGCGGACGGTTCCGGCGAACATCAGCGGGGTCACCGGGACCCATGACGTGTATCTGACCTTCACCAGCGGCCAGGCGCAGGACTTCGTGAACGTGAACTGGTTCGACTTCGGCCGCTGAAGCCACTGAAGCCGGCTGACCGGCACCTTGCTCGAAACGGGGCTCCACGCGCGCGTGGAGCCCCGTTTCGGACAACCGCCGCCGGGCGGGCGTCCCCTTCTGCCTGCGCACCGGCAAGCGTCTCGGCCACCGGGTCACCGAGATCGCGATCGTCATCCGCGTGCAGCCGGACGAGGGCATGACGGTGCGCTTCGGTTCGAAGGTGCCGGGTACGTCGATGGAGATCCGGGACGTCACGATGGACTTCGTCTACGGCGAGTCGTTCACCGAGTCCAGCCCGGAGGCGTACGAACGGCTGATCCTGGACGTACTACTCGGTGACGCCAACCTCTTCCCCCGCCATCAGGAGGTGGAGGAGTCCTGGAAGATCCTCGACCCGATCGAGGAGTACTGGGACGTACACGGCAGGCCCGCGCGGTACGCGTCGGGCAGCTGGGGTCCAGAGGAAGCCGACGAGATGCTCGCACGAGATGGACGGAGCTGGCGCAGGCCATGAAGATCGACCTGACCGACACCACGGCAAGCAAGATCAACAAAGCGCTCGTGCAGGGGCGCCGGGCCATCGGCACCCCCGCCGTGGGCATGGTCCTGACGATGGTGATCGTCACGGACGAGGAGAACGCGTACGACTCGATCAAGGCCGCCGAGGAGGCCTCGCACGAGCACCCCTCGCGCACCCTGGTCGTCGTCAAGCGGCACGCCCGCACCCCGCGCGACCGCACCAAGTCGCACCTGGACGCGGAGATCCGGGTGGGCTCCGACGCGGGCACCGGCGAGACGGTCGTGCTGCGGCTGTACGGCGAAGTGTCCGACCACGCCGACTCCGTGGTCCTGCCGCTGCTGCTGCCGGACGCGCCCGTTGTCGTGTGGTGGCCGGTGGACGCGCCCGACATCCCCGCCAAGGACCCGCTCGGGGCCCTCGCCCAGCGCCGGATCACCGACATGTACGCCGTCGAGCACCCGCTCGTCGCGCTGGAGCAGCGGGTCGTCTCCTACGCGCCCGGCGACACCGACCTCGCCTGGACGCGTCTGACGCCGTGGCGCTCCATGCTGGCCGCGGCCCTCGACCAGGCCCGCACGGAGATCGTCTCGGCCGCCGTCGAGAGCGAGGCGGAGAACCCGAGCGCCGAACTCCTGGCCCGCTGGCTGGAGGCACGGCTGAACGTCACGGCCGAGCGGGTGGAGACCCCCGGTCCGGTCGTCACCGCCGTACGGCTCGGCACCGAGAAGGGCGAGATCCTCATCGACCGCCCCGAGGGCCCGCTGGCCACGCTCCACCTCCCCGGCCAGCCCTCCCGCACCCTCGCCCTGAAGGTGCGCCCCACCTCCGAGCTGATCGCCGAGGAGCTGCGCCGCCTGGACGCGGACGAGATGTACGCGGTGGCGCTCCGCGGTGACAACGGCAGCGTCCAGTTGGATTAGCGATCCGTAGCGATCCCGTGGCAGAACGTCACGCGCACGCCCGGCGCCCAGGCGACGTCGGGCACCCTCCTCGGTGAGGTCGCGAGAGCTCACCGACCAGCGTCCGGAGGGACGTGCCACGAGGACTGACGGCTTCCGCTGTTCAGCACCAGGGCACGAAGACGACTGGCTCACATCCCTGAGCAACACGGGGGATCCCTAAGCCAATCAGAGACGCTCGACGGGCCGCGTGTGGTGTGGGTGATGGTCCCCGCCGGAGCCCCCACCCAGGCGGTCGTCGACGAGCTGGCGGGCCTGCTCGACGCCGGCGACGTCGTCGGTGACAACTCCCGGTGGACGGACGACGAGAAGCACGCGGAGGAGCCGGGCGCGAAGGGGATCGGTTTCGCCCCCGCCGCCCCTACCCGTCCCACATCCCCCAGGAGCTGCCGCCACTTCGACCCCGCTCGGGGGCTGCGCCTCCGGGTCCCCGCTGGGGAGGACCGACCGCGGCGCGGCCCCGCAAACAGCGTCCGAAGATCCTTCTGCGGATTTCCGCGTACGAGTGCCGCGCTTCGCGGAATTGGCCGAATCTCGTACGTAGTCATCGAGTTGAGAGCGCGCGCGGGCTCGGTCGGCTGATCTAGGTTGTTGATCAGCCAATCGAAACAACGTTCCCAGGAGGCGCACTCGTGTCCGAGCCCGACCCCCGGCTTGTCGCCGCCGAGCAGATACGTGCCCGGATCGACACGACCAAGCCGCACTCCGCGCGCTTCTGGAACTACTTCGTCGGAGGCAAGGACAACTACGAGGTCGACCGGGAGATCGGCGACCACATCAAGGAGATCTTCCCCGGGCTGGTGGACGTGGCGCGCACCAGCCGTCAGTTCCTCGGGCGCGCGGTGCGGTATCTGGCCGTCGAACAGGGCGTACGGCAGTTTCTGGACATCGGCACCGGGCTGCCGACCGCCGACAACACCCACGAGGTGGCCCAGCGTGTGGCACCGGACGCGCGCATCGTCTACGTCGACAACGACCCCATGGTCCTCGCCCATGCCCGTGCCCTGCTCGGCAGCACCTCCGAGGGGGCGACGGCGTACCTCGACGCCGACCTGTACCAGCCCGAGTCGATCCTTCAGGCCGCCGCCGGCACGCTCGACTTCGACCGGCCGATCGCGCTGATGATCCTCAACACGCTGGGGCACGTCGCCGACTACGAGCAGGCCCGGTCGCTGGTCGCCCGCCTCATGGCCGGCCTGCCGGCCGGCAGCCACCTCGTGATCAGTGACAGCACCGCTACGAGTGAGGGCATGATCGCGGCGTCGGAGGCGTACAACTCGAGTGGGGCCGTGCCGTATTACGTGCGCAGCGTCTCGGAGATCGGCGGGTTCTTCGACGGGCTCCAGCTGGTCGATCCGGGGATCGTTCAGGTGACGAAGTGGCGGGCGGGGGATGGGGTTTCGGACGTGTACGTGGACGCGTACGGGGGCGTGGGCCGCAAGCCGTAACGCCGCCCTACCCGTCCCATCCTCCAAGGGCTGCCGCCCCTTCGACCCCACCAAGGGGGCTCCGCCCCGGTGCACCTTGCTGGTGCCGCATCAGACAACGTTCGCCTTGTTCGACTGCGGCTTTGGTTCGAAGGGGCGCGACCGCGGCACGGCGGCGGATGAGGACGTCGGCCAACAAAGCCCGCGCCAAGTCGAGAATCCCTGGACGGGCGGGCTGCTCTTCCGCCTAGAGTCTCGATCATGTTCAAGTCAGGGGTGGGGTTCCTCGCGTTGTTCGGGCTCGGCTGGTGGCTGCTGGGCTCTAGCGCATTCGACGGGTTGATGCGGCAGGTCCTGGTCGTAGTTGGCTGTGCCGTCATGGTGGGGCTGATGCTCGCCGCGCGCCGTTTCCTTCCCTCGTCGGCAGGGGGACCATTCCCCGCTGGCCGACGTCGGCGGTTCAACCAGATCAACGGGCTCCAGTGGCTGCTGATCATCGCCATCGCCGGGGTCTGCCGTCACGTCGGGATGCCGGTGCTCATTCCCCCGCTGATCGCGGTTGTCGTCGGGCTCCACTTCCTGCCGTTGGCGGCGGTGTTCGAGCAGCCCCGACTGCGAATACCGGCGGCCCTGTTGATCGCTTCCGGGGCGGCGGGCATGACCGTCTGGCTCACGAACGGCCCGGACGAGACCGTTCGCCTCGTGGTGGGCCTTATTTCTGCGCTCTCCCTGTGGGGCATGGCGATATGGACAGTCGCAGGGACGGCATCCGCTGCCGAGCAAGGGGCAGCAAGCGAGAGATCTGGCGGCGCGTGACAGCCACCCTGTCTTGGTGGCAGAGCGAGTACGCGTGCGTGAGATCGATGACGAGGGGCGGCGGCTGCTGCGGATCATCCGCAGGGGCATCGGGTCGGTGGTGACCTGGCGGCGGGCCCAGATGGTCCTGCTGTCTGCGCAGGGCATGCCAGTGGCGAAGATCGCCGAGGTCACGTTCACCAACGACGACCGGGTTCGCGACGTGACCCACAACTTCAACGCCGACGGCTTCGCCTCGCTCTACCTGAAGTACAAGGGGCGGACGAAGTACAAGGGGCGAACGGCCGAAGACGTTCACACTGCCTGAGCGCCGCGAGGCCAAAAGATCGCCAAGTTCAAGCCGACCGACCACGACCTCGCGTTTTCCACCTGGAGCCTGACCAAACTGGCCGACTTCCTGGTCGCCGAGGAGGTGGTCGACGACATCAGCCACGAGGGCCTGCGCATCCTGCTCCACGAGGAAGGCGTCACCCGCCCCCCCCCGGAAGAACTCGGCACCGTGCGCGGGTGGGTGCGGACGCCTGCTGTGGGGTGGCCGGACATCGCTCCCGCCGGGAAGTCGGACGTGCCGCGTATGCCGGTCCGTACGGCGAGAGACAGGCGCCTGACCGTCGTACGCGGCCCCGGCAGCACAAGGGGGCGCCGTCGGCAAGCCGAACACGCTGACCTGCCGCTGATGAAGCAGGCTCTGACCCGCTACCAACTCCAGGCGTCCGACGTGCCGCCCGAGTCCCCCGAAGTGCTCGCCGCCCGTCTGCGCAAGGCTTGGAAGCTGTGGCACGCCCACGGCGACCACCGCAGTGGCATCGTCGCCCTCCTGCCCGGCCTGCTCGCCGACACCCAGCGCGCCACCCGCATCCTCGAAGGGACGGACCGGCGGCGGGCCCTCGTCACCATCGGGCCCCGGCCGCTCGTCCTCCCCGAGACAGCGACCGGGCTCTCTCGTACCCGCGCGCGTACGGCGAAGACCAACCCCTCCGCAGCCCTACGCGTCGCACGTGCCCGGGCTCAGCTCCGCGGGATCCCGTACGCCCGCTCCACGCGCAGCCTCAGCACAAGCCGCTGGTCCCGGACCATCGCCGCGCGGTAGTCGTCCCAGTCGGGGTGCTCTCCCTGCACGTCCCGGTAGAGCCGGACCAGTTCCTCGACCGTCGAGTCATGCGGATCCCGGGCCACGGGAGTCAGGTCGGCGACGCCTTCGACGACGGTGTACGCCCAGCGGTCCGGGCTGGTCACGTGGTAGGAGACCCGCGGATCCCGGCGCATGTTGCGGGTCTTGGCCCGGGGATCGGTGATCGAGACCCGGACGGTGCGTTCGTCGGGGTAGTAGGCGTGGTTGACGTTGGAGAGCTGGGGACGGCCGTCGGCCTTGAGCGTGACGAGCACCCCACCGTCGTACTCGGAGAGGAGCTTGAGCAGTGCGTCCTGCGTGGTGTCGTGTGGGGCGTCCTGAGTCATGCCCGGTCAACGCCTCGGGGAGCGTGGCCCATTCCGGGCGGGCCCCGCCCATTCCGGGCGGGCTCCATCGACGGCCTGACACGGTTGCGGCCCCGTCGGCCGGGGTCGCGCCGGGGCCCGCGTTGCGGGTCCTGGCGGTCGTGGCGGCGCTCGGCGCCCCGCTGTGCATCAGGCCGCCCGGACTCGGTGCCCCGCGGAGGGTTGGTGCGCGGTCCGTAAGGGACGATGAAGGGGAGGACGTGCGAGTGCCGTGGCCCGGGTCGGACCGGTGACCTGAGGTGAGGCAGCGGTCCGGGGGCGGGTCGGTGCCCCGGGTGAACCGGAGGAGAAGATGGGACGACTGCGACAAGAGGCCGAGCCGGTCGAGGCCGGGCTCGATCCGAAGGCGCTGGCCCGGCTGGACCAGCACTTCGCGCACGAGGTGGAGGACGGCCGGCTGCCCGGTTTCCTGGTGTCCGTCGCCCGCCACGGCCGCGTCGCCCACCTGACGACGTACGGCCATCGCGACCGCGAGGCGCGGCTGCCCGTCGAGCCGGACACGGTGTGGCGGATCTACTCGATGACGAAGCCGGTGACGTCGGTGGCCGCGCTGATCCTGATGGAGAAGGGACGGCTCGGCCTGGACGACCCGCTCTCCCGCTATCTGCCGTCCTTCGCCGAACCCCGGGTGTACGTGTCCGGCTCGGGCTCGGAGACCCGCACGCGCCCGGCCGGGCAGCCGATCCTGATCAGGCATCTCCTGACCCACACGGCGGGGCTGACCTTCAGCTTCTACCACTCCCACCCCGTCGACGCCCTCTACCGGGACGCGGGCCTGGAGAACTCCTCCCCCGCGGGCGCGGACCTGGAGCGGACGTGCGAGGCGTACGCGGAGCTGCCCCTGCAGTTCGAGCCGGGCACGGAGTGGAACTACTCGGTCGCCACGATCGTCCTGGGACGAGTCATCGAGGTCGTGTCCGGCCAGTCGCTCGACAAGTTCTTCGCCGAGCGGATCTTCGCACCGCTCGGGATGGCGGACGCGGGCTTCCACGTCACGGACGAACAGGCCACGCGGCTGGCCCAGTTGTACGCGGAGACCAAGGAGGGCGGGATCACGCCGGTGCCCGGGCTGCCGTTGCGCGGCCGTCCGCGGTTCCTCTCCGGCAGCGGCGGACTGGCCGCCACGGCCCACGACTACCACCGGTTCATGGAGTTCCTGCGCCGCCGCGGTGAACTCGACGGCGTCCGGCTGCTCTCCCCCGAGACCGTCGACGCGATGACCACGAACCAGCTCCCGGGCAACGCCGACCTGCACACGTACGGCAGCCCCTCCCACCGGCTGCCGGGGAACGTGGGCGTCGGCTTCGGCCTCGGCGTCTCGGTCGTCATCGACCCCGCGGTGACCGAAGCCCCGTCCTCCACGGGCATGTTCGGCTGGGCCGGTGCCGCCACCACGACCTTCTGGGTCGACCCGCGCCGGGACCTGACCGTCCAGTTCATGACCCAGGTACGCCCGGCGTCGTCCAACACGGTCTTCCCCGAGCTGAAGCGGCTGATGCACGAGGCGGTGACCGGCTGAGGGCGCCGAGCATGTGATGACCGGCGACCAGCCAATACGCTGAGCCCCGCACGGACGGGCGAGGAGTTGCTGAGAAAGGGAACCGGTGGACAACCTCGGGAGCGGGGACGGCGGGCGGACGGTGCACAACTCGGTGTCGGGTGACGCCGTGATACACGGCCATGTCGTCCAGGCGGACGTGATCCAGTCCCTCACGATCGCCGCCCGGTCCCCCAGGCCCCGGCCACGGCAACTCCCCCCGTGCATCGAGCTGTTCGTCAACCGCACCGACGAGGTCGCCGAGCTGACCCGGGCCATGGCGACCCACCGGGTGATCTCGGTGTGCGGTCTCGGCGGGGTCGGCAAGACGCAGCTCGTGCTCCATTGACATCCTCCCCCTCTTTTAAAAGAGGGGGATTCCAGCCCGGGTGGGTTGGGGTTCACGGGTGCTCGAACGGCCGTTGGCCGCTGTCACCCCTCCGGCACCGGCTGAGCGCCGGGGGCGGGGGATCCCGCCCTGTCCTGCCGCGACGTTGACTGCTGCGTTCTCGTCGGCGTTGCAGGTGAACCCGCAGGACACGCAGACGAAGTCGGCTTGGCTCTTGCGCGACTTCTTCTCGATCCATCCGCAGGCGCTGCACCGCAGAGACGTGAAGGGGGCGGGTACGTCCTCGACCCGGCCGGGGGCTTTGTGCTCGGTGCGCTGCCGGAGCAGGCCCCAGCCCTGGGCGAGGATGGCCCGGTTCAGCCCGGCCTTCTGCCTGACCTTCTTGCCGGGCTGTTCGGCCGTCCCCTTGGCGGAGGCGGTCATGTTCTTGATGTTCAACTTCTCGAACCACACCAGGTCGTGTGACTTGGCGAGCATGGTGCTGGTCTTCTCGCACCAGTCCTTGCGCCGGTCGACTTCGCGGGCCTTGAGCTTGGCTGCCTTGGCGTACTCGGCGGTCTTCCTCTCGCTGCCCTTGGGTGCGCGGGCGGCCCGCCGCTGGTGCTTGCGGATCTGCGCGCGTTCCCTGGCGGTGAGCTGCGGGCAGTTCAGCTTCCGGCCGTCCGACAGTGCGGCCGTGATGGTCACGCCCCGGTCGATGCCGATGACCTCGCCCGTACCAGGCGCCGGGATCGGTTCGGGGACGACCGCGAACGCGATGTGCCACTGCCCGTTCTTCAGCGTGACGCGGAACGTCTTCGCTGACGGGAGCCCGGTGCGGGTGAGGCGGAAGCGCACCCAGCCGCAGCCGGGCACCTTCACCTGCGCCCACTTGCGGTTGAGCTTCTGCACCATCACGGACCGGCCCATCACCTGCTTGCCCGTCTTGACGTTGAGCTTCGGCGTGCCGTCGTCGTCGAACTCCGGGACGCGGTCAGTGCCGATGACACGGAAGCCCTCGTGCACGAACTTCTTCCGCCAGGTCGGCTCACCGAAGCCGGAGGTGAACTTGGCGTTCCTGGCCTTGGCAAAGTCCTTCAGGGCCTGCTGCTGCACATCCGCGTTGCCCTGACGAAGCCATTCGTTATCGCGCCGGGCCTCGGTGAGCTGGCGGCACTGCTCAGCGAAACCGGGCGCGGACTTGCGGCCCTTGTACCAGTGCGAGTGCTGCTCGACGGCGAGGTTCCACACGTACCGGGCGTGCGCGCAGTGCAGGAGCATCTACTCTTCCTGCGCACGCGTCGGGTACATACGGAACCTCGCCTTGGGTTGATTATGGGTCTATTCTGGGTTCATGGTCAACTTCAATCTTCGGCTCCCCGACGAGTTGCACGAAGCCATCAAGGCTGCGGCGGTCCGTGAGGGACGCTCCCAACACGGTCAGATCCTGTGGTACTTGCGCCTTGCGACCGGCCTGAGCGAGACGCCGAATCGCCCGGACGGCGATTCGGCTTTCCCCGCCCCGCTACGCGGGAGCGGGCATTCACCCCGGCCCTGAAGGGGAGTCCTGAAGGACCGGGCACCCTGCCCGGAAGTCAGGTGGACCGGCAGCTCGGCGAACGCGGCAGGTCCGGCGAGATCCTGCAGCGGTGGTTCTACGCTCACCTGGGCCTGACCGCCCCCGACCGGCCGCCCCTGCCCTCGCCCGTCCCACCGCCCGCCCCGAAGCACCGGTCCACCCCGTCGACGTACGACGTGACGGGCGGCCCGCTCCCCGACGGCACGGTCGAGGTGCTGCGCCGCCCGGTGGTCACGGGAGTCGACCCGCACGAGGCGCGCGGTTTCTACGCCCTGACCGACCGGGAGACCCACGCCATGCACCCAAGAGCGCGGAGGTCATGGCCCGTACCGTCGTCGACGCCGAGCTCCCGCCCGCCGAGTGGGTCCACCGCACGGCCGGGCGGCTCCCCGATCTGAACGTCGTCGTCGCACCGCTCGCCGACGACCGCTGTCTGCTCCGGCTGCGCGGCGGCACCCTCCTGGAGGCCCACGCCCACCGCCCCTGGGGCACCCCGCGCCCCCGCCTCGACCCCCTGCTCCTCGGCTCCGCCTTCAACCTCTGGTGGCTCGCCGAGCCGACGCGGGACGCGGCCGCCGACGCCGTCGCCTCGGGGCTGCGGATCCGGACGGGCGAGCGGGTGGTCGAGGTGTCGTTCACGGACGAGGACGGCGCAGGACGCCGTCCGGGTGCGGCTTCCTAGGCCTCTCCCTCCTGGAACGTGAACTCCACCCCGTCCTCGGCCAGTTCACGCAACCACTGCTCCGACCGCTCCGCCGTCTGAGCCGCTCGGGCGAGGCCCGCCGGGAGGGAGCCGTCGAGGATGTGACGGACACCGAGTGCCAGGGGCCGGGACACGCAGCGGGCCATGGCGCTCTCCTCAGGGGTGCCGACCAGGTCGAGGAGGTAGCGGCCGGACCAGGTCCGGCCCGAGCCGCCGTGCACGTCGAGGGAGACGGCGAGGACGACCCGGTCGCGGTCGGCCTCCGTGGTCGGGTAGCGCGCCGCCAGTTCCTGGGCCAGCGCGGCGATGCGCTGGTCGTCGCCGCGCTTCAGCTCCTCGAAGACCGGGGCCCAGGCGGTCAGCCAGCCGTCCAGGCGGAGGGTGCCGCGGACGAAGGTGCGGGGCTTCCAGGCGGGCGGCAGGGCGTACTGGTCGACGAAGGGGACACTGTCGCGGTTGGGGTAGGCCTCGAAGGTCTCGCCGTCGATCACCTCGGGACGCGTGGCCTCCCAGGGGCGCCGTGCCGTGGTCTCGGCGCCGTCCTCGATGTAGCGGGCCGGTGAGCGCAGGGCGTTGAGGACACCGGCGGGTGCCCAGCTGAAGCGGTACTTGAAGTCGTTGGGTACGGCCGGGATGCCGCCGCAGTACGAGGTCAGGCTGTACGAGGCGGCGGTCTCCGGCCCGATCGCCCGCTCCGCCCGCGCGATCAGGCTGTGCGCGAAGAGGTGGTCGATGCCCGGGTCGAGACCGGCCTCGGTGAGGACGACGAGACCGGCCGCCCTGGCCGCGGGCACCAGTTCCAGCACCGCGTCGGACACATAGCTGGAGCAGGTGAAGTGGGCCCGCGCCTCGACGCAGGCGCCGAGGAGTGAGGCGTGTTCCGGGGCCGGGAGCATGGAGACCACCACGTCCCCGGGGGCCAGCTCGGCCGCGAGCGCCGGGAGCGTGTACGCGCGGGGCTCGGCGCGGCCCGCGAGCCCCCGTGCCGCCAGGCTCCGCGCGGCGCGCTCCTCGGTGCGGTGCCACAGGCGTACACGCCCGGCGGTGTCGCACAGCGCGGCGAGCCCGCTGCCAGTGGACAGACCGGCCCCGACCCAGTGGACGGTGCCGCTCGCGGGGACGACTTCAGTCATCACCGAACTCCTTTTCTGCGCTGCTTCTACTGTGCTTCTACGCTGCTTCGCCGATGCCGAGTTCACGGCCCGCCTCGTGGAACCGTTCCAGACAGCGCCCCCACGGTCCGCCGGTCTCGAAGTCGAGCAGCTGGGGCAGCAGGGCGGCCGAGAAGTCGGTGCTCGCCTCGCGGGGCAGCAGGGACGGCAGGTTGTCGATGGCGATGAGGTCGAGCGGGGGCCGCTCGCGCAGTCGCCGTACGGGGTGGTCCCAGTCGGTGGTCGTGTCGTAGACCGGCAGGACGTTCATGGGCGAGCCGACGTCGACGGTGACATCGGCGAGGGTGCGCAGCCTGCGGTCCGGTCCGTCGAGGTCCTTGTCCGTCAGGAAGGGCGGGACCGGGCTGGTGGTGAGCACCGTGTTGACCATCAGCTCGTGGTCCAGCAGGGCCCCTCGGTCCAGATCCCGGGTCTCGGCCAGGTCCCAGCAGGTGGGTTCGACCCCGGCCTCGCCGAGCGCCACCCGCGCACCGCGACCGCTGCGGCCCAGGGCGCCGATCACCAGGGCGCTCATCTCGCCCCGGGAGGCGCGGAGTTCGGCCTCCAGCTCCTCCTTCGAGGTGGGCGTGAGCGGGGTACCGAGGACGCCCCGGTGGTGGAGCACGGCGAGGGCGGCGCCCATGTACCCGGCCCAGAAGCCGAAGGCGGCGAGCCTGCGCCCGTGGTCGTCCACCAGGTATTCGAGGTCGAGCAGGGTCCCTCCGCCGGCGGCGAAGCGGCGCAGCAGGGCCTCGGCCCCGGGCTGCCGCTTGTACGCGTGCCCGAAGAAGATGTGCCGGTGCTTCAGCTCACGCGGTTCGTCCGGGAGCTCCTTGAGCCCGACGATCACCGCGTCCGGCGGCGCCTGCGACCTCCACGCTCCCGCCGCCGCGATCCGGCACCCGGCCTCCTCGTACGCCTCGACCGGGAAGACGCGCTGCGGCGACTCCTCGACGGTCAGCGTCACCCCGCTCTCCACGAGCCGCCGGGCGTCGGACGGCACGACCGGGGTGCGGCGTTCGGTGGTGCGGGTCTCGTGGCGGAGCCACAAGTGGAGCCGAGTCATACGAGGTGGACCTCCGGGCGCAGGGCGTCGGCGGAGAACCGGTCGACGCTCAGGGGGCTTACGTCGACGAAGGGTACGCGGCCCAGGTAC
The DNA here is from genome assembly GCF_053591955.1 of Streptomyces sp. NPDC002845. Lineage (NCBI taxonomy): Bacteria > Bacillati > Actinomycetota > Actinomycetes > Kitasatosporales > Streptomycetaceae > Streptomyces > Streptomyces sp. NPDC002845. The sequence continues at coordinate 108,979 of NZ_JBSFUU010000023.1, forward strand.
AGGTCACGCACCACCTCCCCGACCGCCGGTCCCTGCAGGAAGCCGTGCTCGGAGAATCCGGTCGCGTACAGGAAGCGCGAGCACGAGGCCGCCTCGCCGATCAGGGCGTTGTGGTCCGGGGTGATCTCGTACAGGCCCGCCCAGCCGCCCGTCCGGCGCAGGTCCAGCAGGGCCGGGGCGCGCCGCTCCATGGCCTCGTACAGGCGCGGCATCCAGCGGTCATGGGTCTCGGTGGCGAAGCCAGTGGCCTCGTCGGGGTCGGACATGCCGATCAGGAGGCCGGGGCCCTCGGTGTGGAAGTACAGGCTGGAGGTGAAGTCGATCGTCATGGGGAGCCCGGGCGGCAGGTCCGGCACGGGTTCCGTCACGGCGATCTGGCGGCGCAGCGGCTCCACCGGCAGGTCCACGCCGACCATGGCCCCTATCGCCCGGGACCAGGCGCCGGCCGCGCACACGAGCGTGTCGGTGGCGATACGGCCCTTGCCGGTGACCACCGCCGTGATGGTGTCGCCGCGCGTCTCGATCCCCGTGACCTCGCAGTGCCGCAGCACGGTCGCGCCGTGGCGGCGGGCCCCGGCCGCGTAGCCGTGGACCATGGACTCGGGCGCGCAGTGGCCGTCGTCGGGCGAGTAGGCGGCGGCCACCAGTCCGTCCGCGCTGATCGGCGGGGAGAGCCGCTGTGCCTCGGCCGGGTCGAGCATGCGGCTGGGGACGCCGAGGGAGTTCTGCAGCCGTACGCTCGCCTCGAACCGCTCGGCCACCTCCGGCGTCGACAGCAGGAACAGATGGCCGACCCGGTGCAGCCCGATGTCGTGCCCCGGCTCCTCACCGAAGCGTGCGAACGCCTCCAGGCTGCGGGCGCCGAGCTGGATGTTGAGCTCGTCCGAGAACTGCGCCCGCACCCCGCCCGCGAGGTCGACCCGGAGGCGAGTTCGTCCCGCTCGACGAGCACCACGTCGGGCACGCCCGCGCGGGCGAGGTGGTAGGCGACGCCGGCGCCCACCACTCCACCACCGACCACGACGACACGCGCGCTACGGATCATGGGAACAGGTCTTCCACACCGAGCACGTGTTCATGCGACTGAGGTTCAGTGCAGCGCCCCTTGAGGGGCGCGGCGAACTGCGCGCTCAGCCACTGACGACCCGCAGCATCGCAGCATCAGGACGACCGCACCACCGCATCCAAGTGCGGCAGATAGTGATCCAACCGCTCTCTCTTCGTCCGCAGATACGTGATGTTGTCCTCACAGGGCGGAATCAGCAGCGGCACCTGCTCGGCCACCTTGATCCCGTGCCGCAGCAGCGCCTCCCGCTTGCGTGGATTGTTCGACATCAGCCGAACCGACCGCACACCCAGGTCGTGCAGCATCTCCGCGGCCACCCGATAGTCCCGCGCGTCGACGGGCAGGCCGAGCGCGAGGTTGGCTTCAACGGTGTCGAGTCCCTCCGACTGGAGCTTCATCGCCTGGAGCTTGGCGAGCAGACCGATGCCCCGGCCCTCGTGTCCCCGGAGGTAGACGAGGATGCCGCGGCCCTCCGCGGCGATCGCCCGGAGCGCGCTGGCGAGTTGCTCGCCGCACTCGCAGTGCTGGGAGCCGAAGGCGTCACCGGTCAGGCACTCCGAGTGCAGCCGGATGAGAATGCCCTCTCCGCCGACGGCGTCGATGTCGCCGTACACCAGCGCCACTTGTTCCTCGCCGCGGTCCTGGTCCAGGTAACCGACGGCCTCGAAGTCGCCGTACACGGTGGGCAGGGGCGCATTCACCACGCGTACGGCACCGGCGGACTGGGCATTGGCACCGAGTACGCCAACATTTTCTGTCATGATCTGGTTCCTATCTGGTAAGCCCTGGCGTCATGCGAAAATGCCGGAGCATCAGCAGAGACGAAAGGCCGTGAAAACATGAGCAGTTCGGGAACGCAGCCGACGCCGCAGGGGGCGCTGCCGACGGTATCCGCTCTGGTACCGGCGGACACCACCGAGGACGTACGGACGCGGGGAGCGGACGCGGCGCGGCAGGTCGCCGTACTGCCCGTCGGCAGCTTCGAGCAGCACGGCCCGTATCTGCCGCTGGCCACCGACACGCTCGTGGCCTGCGCGATCGCCCGGGAGGTCGCCGCTGCGTATCCCGTGCGTCTGCTGCCGCCGGTGACGATGTCCTGCTCGCACGAGCACGCGGCCTGGCCGGGCACGGTCAGCATCTCCTCGGTGACCCTCCACGCGGTGGTACGGGACATTGCGGCGTCCCTGCGCCGGTCGGGCGTCGACGCGCTGGTCGTCGTCAACGGGCACGGCGGGAATTACGTCCTGGGTAATCTCGTCCAGGAATCCACGGCCGAAGGACAACGCATGGCTCTTTTCCCGGCCCTGGAGGACTGGGACGCCGCGCGCGAACGGGCGGGCGTGCAGACCTCGTTGCTCAGTGATATGCATGCGGGAGAAATAGAGACCTCCATACTTCTGCATTGCCATCCCGAATTGGTCCGGCCCGGTTACGAGTCCACCGATTTCCTTGCCGACGACCGCCGTCATCTGCTCTCCCTCGGTATGTCGGCCTACACCGAGTCCGGTGTCATCGGCCGTCCTTCGATGGCGTCCGCCGCGAAGGGGAAGGAGCTGCTGGCGGGGCTGGTCGACGCCTTCGGGGCGTACCTGTCGGTGGTCACCTCGGACGCCCCGGCGAATCCCTCGGGGGTGTCCGGGGTTTCCTCGGAGGGTTCTTCGGTGGATTCCCCGCACGCTGTCTGACGCGACCGGGGCTCCTGGGGCGTCGCCCGCAGCGACGCGTACCAGCGTCCGACGAGTACGAGGACACCGGGCAGCGCGGCCACGAAGCTGAGCACCCCGTACACCACGGCCACGGTCAGCCCCTGGGAGGCGCCCAGGCCCGCCGCGCCGAAGGACCAGGCGGTGACGCCTTCCCGGGGGCCCCAGCCGCCGACGTTCAGCGGGAGTCCCATGGCCAGCAGGGCCAGCAGGGCGAGGGGCACCAGCTCGACCGCGGACGCGGCCGATCCGGCGACCCGGGCGGCGAGCAGGAACATCGCCACGTGTCCCGCGAGCACCACGACGGACGAGATGAGGACGCCCGGCCGGCTGTCGCGCGAGAGCAGCGCCTCGCGTGCCTCGGCGAGCAGGGCGCGCACGGCACGGCCCCGGCGTGATGTGCCGCTCGGCGTCCGGCCCATGCGGACCGCCGCCACGATGGCGAGCCCGCCCAGCGCGGCGAGCGCCAGCACGGCGCCGACGTTGCGGGTCTGGGCCAGTACCGGCGAGGGCAGCGTCAGCAGGACCACCGTGCCGACCGCGGCCAGCGCCACCTGGCCCGCGGTCCGCTCCAGCACCACCGCGCGGACACCCCGCCCGAGGTCGCCCTCGCTCTGCCCGTGGCGTACCGCGCGGTGCACATCGCCGAGGACACCGCCGGGCAGCGCGGCGTTCAGGAAGAGTGCCCTGTAGTAGTCCGCCACGGCCGGGCCGAAGGGCAGCCGGATCCGCAGCGCGCGGGCCACCACGCACCAGCGCCAGGCGCTGAACACCGTGGTGATCACGCCGATCCCGACCGCCACGAGCATGGCCCCGCCGTCGATCCGCCGCAGCCCGTCGAGGAACACGCCCGTGCCGAGCCGCCAGACCAGTACGGCGATGATGGCGGTGCCGGCGAGGGTGCCGAGGTGGGTGCGCAGGGAACGGGCCAAGCGGGCCGGTCGTGAGGTGGCGGAGGGTCCGAGGGCCGGCGAGGCGGGCTGAAGCTGGATGGCCGGGGCCGGGGGCGCCGTACTCGTGTGTACGTGTACGTCACCCGGCATCGTGCGGGTACGCACGGCATGGGGCCGCCGTACCCGCTCCCCGTTCGCCCGCCGGTGCCCCTCGACCAACTCCTCCACCGGCGCCGTCATGAGATCCCGCCTGTCGGCCGGGGCAGGGCGAGGACGTCGCTGTGGTGGACCACCACCCGCACCTCACCTGCCGCGCACGCTGCCAGCCGCTCCGCCAGATACGTTTGTGCACGCGCCGCGAGTTCCGGGCGCTGCTCGCACGCCGCGCCGACCCACCCGCGCAGCCACTGCGCCGTCAACTCGGCGTGTTCGGGGCCGAGTTGCCAGGGGCTCGGATGCACTCTCACGGTCGCGCCCCGCTGGGCGAAGGCCTCGCAGGCCACGGTGATCGCCTCCGGGCCGATCAGCTCGCCGCGCCGCTGGTGGGCGTTGAAGGCCTCGGCGATCTCGTCGTCCAGGGGGTGGGCCGGGGTGAGTTCCACGCGGCCCGCCACGGACAGCGTCAGCAGGGCCGGGCATCCGGCGTCCACGCAGGCCGTGGCGAGCGCCTCGATCTCGTCCGGCGTGAGGACGTCGAGGAGTGCGGAGGCGGTGACCAGCGAGGCGCCGGCCAGGTCGTCCGCCGTCAGGTCCCCGATGGCTCCGCGCCGGGTCGTGACCGTGACGGGGCTGCCGTCGGCGGCCGTGCGGGGCGCCCGCACGGTGGCCAGGTGCAGCAGGTCGGGGTCGTGGTCGTGCAGCACCCACTGCTGGGCGCCGTCGAGCAGGGGCGCGAGCCAGCGGCCCATGGAGCCGGTGCCGCAGCCGAGGTCGTGGACGACCAGGCCGGCGGCCCGCCGAGGCAGGTTCGCGAGGCGGAGCCGCAGCGGGTCGAGGAGTTCGGTCGCCCGGGCCTCGGCATCGGCGCTCTCGCGCAACTCCAGCCACTGGGGCGCGTACTGGTGCACCTCGGGTGTACCTCCGGTCCCCTCGCCGCGCCCGGCCAGGCTCAGACGCGCGTCGGCGGAAGTGGTCGTGTTCATGCAGCCCTCCGGGGTTCCCCTGGCAATCGCCCCAGCACTCCGGCCAGGCTCCGTGCCGTCGCCGCCCACCCGTCCAGGGCGGCCCGCCGCCCACGCGCGGCGGCCTTCAGTCGGCGCCGCACGTCGGCCTCCTCGAACCAGCCGCGCAGTTCCGCCGCGATCGCCGCGGGGTTCTCCGGCGGTACGAGGATGCCGGGCACCCCGCCGTCGGGCGCGCGGCCCACGGCCTCCGGGAGCCCGCCGACGTCCGTGGCCAGGACGGGAATGCCGCGCGCGAGTGCTTCGGTGACCGCCATGCCGTAGGTCTCGGCGTACGAGGTGAGGACCATCAGGTCGGCGGCGGCATAGCTGGCGTCGAGTTCGGCGCCGGCCTGCGGGCCGACGAGGTGGAGCCGGTCTTCGAGGCCGAACTCCTTGATCAGCGCGCGCAGTTCACCCACGTAGTCGGGGTCCTGGTGGAGACCGCCGACGCACACGCAGCTCCACGGCAGGTCGGTGACCGTCGCGAGGGCCTCCACGAGCCGGTGCTGTCCCTTGCGCGGGGTCACTGCGGCGACGCACAGCAGGCGGGAGACGCCGTCGGTGCCGGAGGCGAGGGGGGCGATGTCGGCGCCGGGGGCGGCGACATGGACGCGGTCGGGGGCGAGGCCGTGGTGGGAGACGAGCCGTCGCACCGCCCAGTCGCTGGTGGCGACGACGGCGGACACGGCCCGCAGGGTCGCCCGCTCCTTGGCGTCCAGCTCGGCCGCGACCTGGGGCTCCAGCCCGGTCTCGTCGCCGAGCGGCAGGTGCACGAGCACGGCCAGGCTGAGCCGTTCGGCCTCGGGGACGATGATCTCGGGGACGCCGCAGGCGACGAGACCGTCGAGGAGGACGACCGTGCCGTCCGGCAGTTCCCGCAGCGTACGGGCGAGTTCGGCGCGCGCGGCTTCGGCGGGCCTCGGCCAGCTGCCGTCGAGCAGGTGCTTGCGGACCTGCCAGCCGAAGCCGGCCAGGTCGAGGCAGATCCGGCGGTCGTAGGCGTTGCCCCCGCTGGGCGTGGCCAGGTCGTCGACGCCGCCGGGCATCACGAAGTGCACGGAGCGCAGGGACATGGGGATGATGTCGGCGTTCTTGAGGGCGGTGTGCTGGACGGGCACGTAGTCGAGCCTCGGCTGCTCGCCGCCGGACACCCGGGACGTGTTCACGGACGTCTGGTCGATGGTCATGTCGGTCACAGGGCACGCTCGTAACTCGCCCAGGCGATGTGCGACTCGTGCAGGGTGACCGTGATGCCCGCCAGGCCCTGGGCGCCCTCGCCCAGCGCGCCCTTGTGGACCCGCTCGACGAGGCGGTCGGCGATGACCTTGGCCAGGAACTCCGTCGAGGTGTTGGTGTTCGCGAAGTCGGGCTCGTTGTCGAGGTTTCGGTAGTTCAACTCGCTCACCACGGCCCCGAGCTCCTGCGTGGCCAGCCCGATGTCGACGACGATGTTGTCGTCGTCCAGCTCGGCGCGGCGGAAGGTGGCGTCCACGAGGAACGTGGCCCCGTGCAGGCGTTGCGCGGGTCCGAAGACCTCCCCGCGGAAGCTGTGGGCGATCATCAGGTGATCGCGAACAGTGATGCTGAACAACGGACGACCCTCCAGGTGCGGTGCGTCTGCCCCCGGCCGGGGCATGCCGTGTAGTACGGCTGGTCCCTACCCGTTGTTCAGCCGACTTTCGCGGTTTCTCTGGAGGTCAGAGTTCCGTTCGGGCTGTTCAGGGACGGGTGGGGGCGAAGGCGGACGTTCGGGCCCGGTGGCGTCCGGGGAGTTCGGACGGTGTCGGGTGTCGGGGCGGACCCGGTGACGTCCGAGGGTTCGGACGTTATCCGGTCTCGGGGCGAACCCGGTGACGTCCAAGCGTTCGGGCGGCGGCGTGGCGAACCCGGTGATGTCCGGGAATTCAGACGGCGTCGTACCGAACCCGGTGGCACAAGCCCGGCAGTTCCCCCGAGGCGAGCCTCGGCATGGTGTCCGGCAGTTCCTCGAAGGCGGACTCGCCGGTGACGAGCGCGTCGAAGGCGGGGTCGGCGAGGAGGTCGAGGGCAAGGGCGAGCCGGTCGGCGTAGGTGCGGCCGGCGCGGCCGCGCGGTGACACCGTTCCCACCTGGCTGCTGCGCACCGTGAGCCGCCGTGAGTGGAAGGCCTCCCCCAGCGGCAGACCGATCCGCCGGTCGCCGTACCAGCTGAGCTCGATCACCGTGCCCTCGTCCGCGAGGAGTTCCAGCGACCGTGTGAGCCCCTGCTCGGTGGCGCTGGCGTGCACGACGAGGTCGCACTCCCCCAGCGCGTCGCCAGGGAGCGCGAAGTCGACGCCGAGCGCCCCGGCGATGGCGGCTCGCGCCGGATCGGCGTCGACGAGCTGTACGCGGACCCCCGGATACCGGGCGAGCAGCGCGGCGGCAGAACACCCCACCATCCCTCCACCGACGACGGCGATCCGGTCCCCGATCAACGGCGCCGCGTCCCACAGCGCGTTGACGGCGGTCTCGACGGTCCCGGCGAGCACGGCACGCCCGGCGGGGACGCGGTCGGGTACGACGGTGACGGCGCTCGCGGGGACGACGTACCGCGTCTGATGCGGGTAGAGGCAGAAGACGGTCCGCCCGACGAGTTCCGCCGGTCCTTCCTCCACCCGGCCGATGCTGAGATATCCGTACTTCACGGGCCCGGGGAAGTCGCCCTCCTGGAAGGGCGCCCGCATCGCCGCGTACTGGTTCTCGGGCACGCCACCTCGGAACACGAGCGTCTCGGTGCCGCGGCTTACGCCGGACCAGAGCGCCCGTACGAGAACCTCGCCCTCGGCGGGCTCCGGCACGGTGACGTCGCGGATCTCACCGTGGCCGGGGGCGCGGAGCCAGAAGGCACGGGCTGTGTGTTTCATGTGCGTCTCCGTGAACGGTCGGGCGGTTCTCCACGTACGCAGCGGTGGGAGTCGCGCACACGGTACGCGGCGAAGATCGACTTGTCACACGTTCGGAAGGTATGCGGTGGCCCTGAACAACACTTACGACGCGCGACTGTTGCTCCAGGAGACGACAGTGGGCGCGGGTGCTCAGCTCCTGCTCCTCGCCTTCCTGGGCACGGCGATCGGGATGGGCCCGGCGGGCTGGGTGACGGGCCTCGCGTTCGCGCTCGCCACCTGGGCGGTCCTGACCCGCGCACTGCGCCGCACCCGACCCCGCTCCTTCGGCCCGGCCAACCGCGTCACTCTGGGCCGGGCGGTCCTCGTCGGCGCGGTCACCGCCCTGGTCGCCGACTCCTTCTCCAGCTCTCCGCCGGTCTCCCTGTTCGTCGGCCTGACCGCGGTCGCCCTCATCCTCGACGGGGTGGACGGCAAAGTGGCCCGCCGCACGGGGACCTCGTCCGCGCTCGGCGCCCGCTTCGACATGGAGGTCGACGCGTTCCTGATCCTCGTGCTGAGCGTGTACGTCTCGATGTCGCTCGGCCCGTGGGTGCTGCTGATCGGCCTGATGCGGTACGGCTTCGTGGCCGCCGCGCGGGTGATGCCGTGGCTGAACGGCTCCCTGCCGCCGAGCATGGCCCGCAAGACGGTGGCGGCGGTGCAAGGGGTCGTGCTGCTCGTGGGCGCGTCCGGTTGGCTGCCGTACGGCGTGACGTTCGCCCTGATCGCCGTGGCCCTGGGGTCGCTGGTGTGGTCGTTCGGGCGGGACATCGGGTGGCTGTGGCGGACCCGAGAGGAACGCACTGGTTCAGCTGCCGCGTTCGCCAGGTCCGTCCGTGAAGGCAGGACCGCACAGCTCGCCACCGCCGACGACAGCCCGGAGACCGAGCGCGCCCCGAACGCCCGACCGGCGCCGCGACCCGGCTCCGACGGCAGGGCCGGGGACTCCGGGAGCGCGGGCACTCTGCCCCACCCTGCCCCCGTGGGATCCCAAGCCCGGCGGGAGGCCGAACTCGCCGTGGGGTGACTCAGGTCTGGGGCTGGGTCCGGGTGGCGTGACTCAGGTCCGGGTCTGGGCCGGGTGCCGCAGGTTCCGGTTCCGGGCCACGACACGACCGCCGGGAAGGTCGCCCGCCGTACAGGCGCCTCGTCCGCACTGGGCGCCCGCTTCGACATTGCGGTCGACGCGTTCCTGATCCTGGTGCTGAGCCCGTACGCCTCCGGCCTCGGTGATGGTCCGCCCCCGGCCCAGAGGGCACATCCATCGCGCGCTCCGGGTCGCCGACCCCGGGAGCGAGCCCGGCGCGATCCACACCCCCGGGATCGACACCCGGAGCAGGCGGCGGCTCAGCCGACCCGCTTCCACTCCTGGCACCGGTTCGTCTTGAAGTACTCGCCCTTGTTCAGCGTCACCCGCCCCGGCCCCTCCAGGTTGTTGTTGGCGATGATCGAGTCGAACTCGCCGCTGGCATCCTTGGCGCGCTCCCAGTAGCAGCCGAACTCGTCTGCCGGTCCGGCCGTCTTGTACGTGCCGGCCTTGATGTCCTCGCCCACGAGGTACTCACCCTCGCCCGAGAAACTGGCCGCGGGCCCTTCCTCCTCCGTCTTCTTCGGCCGGGCGGTGACCGTCTCGGTGACGGTGGCGGCGGGCTCGGCCTGTTCGGTCTCGGTGACGGTCACGGTCGGCTGGGGACCGGCCGCCTTCGCGTCGGTGGAGCCCTCGGAACCTCCTCCGTCACCGCCCGCACCGATCCCCACACCGACGAGCAGCGCCACGACGCCCACGGCGCCGTGCGTGAGCCAGACTCTGCCGCGCCCCGGGACCTTGAGGGCAGACGGCGCGGGTGGCATGGCCGGGCCCCAGCCGCCCTGAGGGCCGTTGCCGGGCGAGTAGTTCGGGGGCGGTGTGGTCATGGCAGATCTCCGTTCTCGATGCATGTCAGGGCATGACGCTTCAGCCGTTTTCGGAGAGGCGACGCCCACTTCGGAAGCATCATCAGACAAGCATGACAGTGAAAGCACCGTCAATCACCTTGACGGATTTGACGAGCGCTGTAGGTTGTTAGCTGTTCGCTACTGAGAGGCCCAGGAAGCTCGCCATGCCCCAGCCATCCGCCCAGGTCACCGCCGCGGAGATCTCCCGCATCGCGGGCGTCACCCGCGCCACGGTCAGTAACTGGCGCCGTCGGCATGACGACTTCCCGCCCCCGTCCGGAGGCACGGACAGCAGCCCGCTGTACGACCTGGAGGCGGTGCGTTCGTGGCTGGCCTCACGCGGTCACAGCTCGGCGGCCAGCCCTTCCGAGGAACTGCGCACGACGCTGCGGCTGCACGCGCAGAGCGGTGAAGGCGGCACGTCGGACCTGCCGCTCCTCGTCCTGGCGGCGGCACGCCGCTCCCCGGACGAGCTGACCGCGTTCACCGATCTCCCGGACGCGGACCTGATCGCGGGCGCGGACGCGTCCGTGGCCGGTCTCGCCGACCTCGTGCCGGGCGCGGACGCCGTTCGTTTCGCCGCGAGTGACACCGCCGTCCTGCGTGCGCTGCTCCTGTGCGTACGGGACGAGGGTGGCGAGGCGGCGCTGGGAGTGCTCGCGGAACGGGAGCTGGAGGACAGCGCCGCCAGCGGCACCTACCAGACACCCGGCCCGCTCGCGGATCTCGTCGCCCGCCTGGTCCCCGGCGTCCCGGCCCGCGTGCTCGACCCGGCGTGCGGGAGCGGCACCCTGCTTTCGGCCGCCGCCCGCCGGGGCGCGGGTGAGCTGTATGGCCAGGACTCGCTCCCGGTCCAGGCCCGGCGCAGCGCGGTGGGCCTGATGCTGACGGCACCGAAGACCACGGTCACGGTCCGCACCGCGGACAGCCTCCGCGCGGACGCCTTCCCGGACCTCGTGGCCGACGCCGTGCTGTGCAATCCCCCGTACGGCGATCGCGACTGGGGCCATGCCGAGCTGGCGTACGACCCCCGCTGGGCGTACGGCGTCCCGGCCCGCGCCGAGTCCGAACTGGCCTGGGTGCAGCACGCGCTCGCCCATCTCACCCCGGGTGGCCACGCGGTCCTGATCCTGCCGCCCGCCACGGCGGGCCGCGCGTCGGGGCGGCGCGTACGAGCGGAGCTGGTACGCAGCGGCGCCCTGCGAGCCGTACTGGCGCTGCCCCCCGGTGCTGCGGCACCGTTCCACATCGGCCTGCAGATCTGGGTCCTCCAGCGGCCCGAACCGGGCGGTCCCGAGCGGAAGTCGGTGTTGTTCGTCGACACTGCGGGGCCCGCGGCGGACGCCGGGGGCGCGGGGGACTTCTCCCGCAGCACCACCAGTGCCGTGCAGACGCGTGCGCGCGCCGGCGGCCGGGCCGCCGCCCTGGACTGGCCCGCGATCACCGCACAGGCGCTGGGTGCCTGGGAGGCGTTCACCGGCAGCCCGGACGCCTACCAGGGCGAGTCCGGCCTCGCTCGGGCGGTCTCCGTCGTCGACCTTCTCGACGAGGCGGTGGACCTGACCCCGGCCCGCCTGGTACGCGCCTCACGGGCCGACGTCGACCCCGCCGAGCTGTCGGCCGAGGTGACCGCCACCCGAGGCGCGCTCGTCACCTCCGCCGAATCCCTGGGCCGGGCGGCGGCAACAGCGGCCTGGAGCACGGCGGGGGACCCGGCACGGGCATGGCGCACGGCCACGGCATCGGACCTGGCACGCGGCGGCGCGCTGACATTGCTGCGGACCGTCCCGGAGGCGGCGGCACGACAGTCGGAGAAGGGGGCGGACTTCGGGGACGGCGCGGGGAGTGATGCCGTCCGGGTCCGGGTCCTCACCGCCTCGGACGTCGTACGGGGTACGGGCCCGACCGGCTCACCGGCGGACCTGCGCGGCGACACCGCACCGGTCGTCGCCGCTGGGGACGTCCTCGTACGGGCGGTCGCGAGCGGCGTCGGCCAGCCGGGCGGCCCCATGGCGCGGGTGGCGGGCGAGGAGGACGCGGGCGCCCTGCTCGGCCTCCACCTCCACCTCTTCCGCCCGGACCCGGCCCGGCTGGACGCCTGGTTCCTCGCCGGGTTCCTGGGCGCGGACGACAACATCGCGGGCGCGTCCAGCGGCAGTACGGTCCTCCAGGTCAGCCCCGGCCGTCTGCGTGTGCCGTTGCTGCCGCTGGAGGATCAACGGCGGTACGGGGAGGCGTTCCGGCACGTGCACGAGCTGCGGGCTCAGGCCCGCCGGGCGACCGCGCTGGCGGAGGAGACGGCGAGGCTGCTGGCGGGCGGCTTGACGGGAGGCCAGCTGCTTCCGGCGGAGGAAACAGCCGCCTCCTCACCCACTACCGGCAGGACCGGCCCAGACACCGAAAAGGGCAAGTCGTCCCGATAGGGCACGACGGCCTCCACACATCGACCACACTTGTCCGCACGTGCCCGGCCGTGGGGGACGGCGGGGCGAAACGGCACGGCACGTCACCTCACGTCACAACACGTCACGGAAGGAACTCGGGGAGTCCCTTGAACAGCAGCAAGCACACGGAGTTGGCGAACCACGCGTGGTCCGTCGCCGACCTCCTGCGCGGCGACTACAAGCAGTCCGACTACGGCAAGGTCATCCTGCCGTTCACGGTGCTGCGCCGTCTGGAGTGCGTACTGGAGCCCACGCGGGAGAAGGTCACGGTCGTGGCCGAGCAGTACAGGGACACCGACATCGACCCGGACGACTGGCTGCGCCGCGCCGCGGGTCACTCCTTCTACAACCGGTCGAACCTGACCCTGAAGAAGATCGCGGCGGACCCGCAGAACGCGGCGAAGAACCTCACGGTGTACGTGGGGGCGTTCTCGGAGAACGCGCGCGGGGTGCTGGACCGCTTCGAGTTCGCGCAGCAGGTGAAGCGGCTGGACGGTGCGGGGCTGCTGTACAAGGTCATCGGCAGGTTCACGGACCTGGATCTGCACCCGGAGAACGTGCCCAACCACAACATGGGCTACATCTTCGAGGAACTGATCCGCCGCTTCGCGGAGCAGTCCAACGAGACGGCCGGTGAGCACTTCACGCCCCGCGAGGTCATCAAGCTGATGGTGAACCTCCTGATCGCCCCGGACGGCGACGCGCTGACGGTCCCCGGCACGGTCCGCAAGGTCATGGACCCGGCGTGCGGCACGGGCGGCATGCTGTCGGCAGCCGAGGACCACATCCTGTCCCTGAACCCGGACGCCACGGTGGAGGTGTACGGGCAGGAACTGAACCCCGAGTCGTGGGCGATCTGCCGTTCCGACCTCATGATCAAGGGCCAGGACCCGGAGAACATCGCCTTCGGCAACTCCTTCTCCGACGACGGGCACGCCCGCCAGAAGTTCGACTACCTGCTCGCCAACCCGCCGTTCGGCGTGGAGTGGAAGAAGGTGAAGGAGGACGTCGAGTACGAGCACCGATCCCTGGGCGAGGCGGGCCGCTTCGGCGCGGGCCTGCCACGCATCAACGACGGCTCGCTCCTCTTCCTCCAGCACATGATCTCGAAGATGAAGCCGGTGGACGTGAACGGCGGGGGCGGCTCCCGCATCGCGATCGTCTTCAACGGCTCGCCCCTGTTCACGGGCGCGGCGGGCTCGGGTGAGTCGGAGATCCGGAGGTGGATCCTGGAGAACGACTGGCTGGAGGCCATCGTCGCCCTCCCGGACCAGCTCTTCTACAACACCGGCATCTCCACCTACTTCTGGATCCTGACCAACCGGAAGGACCCGGAGCACAAGGGCAAGGTCGTGCTGGTGGACGCCCGCGACCAGTGGCAGAAGATGCGCAAGTCCCTGGGCGACAAGCGCAAGGAACTGGGCAAGGACCACATCGCGACGGTGACGCGACTGTACGGCGACGCGCTCGCCGTGGCCGGTGACCCGGAGCACCCGCTCCACGGCAAGGTGAAGGTTTTCTCGAACTCGGACTTCGGCTACCAGCGGATCACGGTCGAGCGCCCGCTGAAGCTGCGGTTCGAGGTGACGGAGGAGACGCTGGCGACGCTGGCCGCGTCCAAGCCAGTGCAGAGGCTGGAGCAGAGCGCGGAGTTCGTGACGGCGGTGCGTGCGCTGCTGGGCTCGTCGTGGGGGACGAAGTCGGACGCGCTGGTGGCGTTGAAGGACGCGGTGGTGGCGGCCGGGCTGCTGTGGCCGGCGGGGGCGCCGTTCGCGAAGGCGGTACGGGAGTCGATCGGGGTGCGGGATCCGGAGGGTGAGGTGCAGCGGATCAAGGGTGCGCCGGAGCCGGATTCGGAGCTGCGGGACTACGAGAACGTTCCGTTGGGTGAGGACGTGGAGAAGTACCTGAAGCGGGAGGTGCACCCGCATGTGCCGGATGCCTGGATCGACCACGGTAAGACACGGCAGCTGTAGTTCTTGATCACAGCTGGTCGTGATGGCGGTGTCGTTGCTGGTGGCAGGCTGTCGCGATGGCTTGGTGCCGGCGGCGCCAGG